>CALRVU010000051.1:0-10986 GCA_943371685.1 Bordetella parapertussis
AGCTCGATCGAACCCTGCGCTGCCACCACTGCGGCTATACCGAGCGCGTGCCCAAGGCCTGTCCCGAATGCGGCAACCTCGACATCGCCCCGGTCGGCCGGGGCACCGAGCGGCTCGAAGAGCAGATGGCCCAGCTGCTGCCCGAGGCCAGGGTCGCGCGGATCGACGCCGACAGCACCCGGCTGAAAGGCAGCCTGGCCGAGCAACTGGCGGCCGTTCATGCGGGCGAGGTGGACGTGCTGGTCGGCACCCAGATGGTGACCAAGGGCCATGACTTCCGGCGGGTGACGCTGGTGGCCGCCGTCAACCCCGACAGTGCGCTGTTCACGGCTGACTTCCGTGCGCCCGAGCGCTTGTTCTCCAGCCTGCTGCAGGCGGCCGGCCGGGCCGGGCGGGATGCCGAGGCCGCCGATCGCAGCGAGATGTGGATCCAGACCTGGAACCCGACCCATCCACTGTTTGACGCCCTGCGCAAGCACGACTTTGCGGCCTTTGCCGCCAGCCAGCTGGATGAGCGGCAGATGGCCGGCCTGCCGCCATTCAGCCACCTGGCCTTGCTGCGGGTCGAAGCTAGAGAGGCCAGTGCCGCCGAAGCCTACTTGCGTGAGGCCCGCCTGCACGCCCAGGCCTTGCAGGCCGAGCTGGGTGGCGCTGAGGTGATGCTCTATGCGCCCGTGCCCCCGCATGTGGCCAAGGTTGCCGGGCTGGAGCGCCGGCAGATGTTGCTGGAGTCCCCATCGCGGGTGGCCCTGCAACGCTTGCTGGCCGCCTGGATCCCCGGAATGCACACCTTGCGCGGCCAGCTCAAGGGCATTGCCCGCTGGGCGGTCGATGTGGATCCGCTGAGCATCTGAACCCGGCCCGGTATGATCCGCCTCCCCCTTCGAGAGGCCCCATGTCTGCCCCCGCACCTGCCGCACCTGCCACGCTGAACGCTGCCCAGATGGAGGCCGTCCATTACCTGGGCGGGCCCTGCCTGGTGCTGGCGGGTGCGGGCTCGGGCAAGACCCGGGTGATCACCCACAAGATCGCTCGTCTGCTGCAGGCTGGCCTGCAGCCCAAGCAGATCGCCGCCATCACCTTCACCAACAAGGCAGCGCTGGAGATGCGGGAGCGGGCCAAATCGCTGGTGGGGCCCCGCGCGGCCAAGGACCTGGCCATCAGCACCTTCCACTCGCTGGGCGTGCGCATGTTGCGCGAGGACGGCACGCATCTGGGCCTCAAAGAGCAGTTCTCGATCCTGGATGCGGACGATGTGCTGGGCGTGCTGCGCGACGCCGGCAACTGCAGCGACAACAAGCTGGCCCGCAGCTGGCAGTGGACGATCAGCCTGTGGAAGAACAACGGCCTGAACAGCGATGGTGCGGCGGGCGTGGCCAAGGACGAGGACGAGCGCCTGGCGGCCCGGGTGATGAAGCTCTACGAAGAGCGGCTGCAAGCCTACCAGGCGGTGGACTTTGATGACCTGATCAGCCTGCCCCTGAAGCTGCTGCAGACCAGTGACGTGGCACGCGCGCGCTGGCAGGCCCGCTTCGGCCATGTGCTGGTGGACGAGTACCAGGACACCAACGCGGTGCAGTACGAACTGCTCAAGTGCTTGGTGGACCATGAAGACGAGCGCAAGCGCGGCCTGTTCACGGCGGTGGGCGACGACGACCAGAGCATTTACGGCTGGCGCGGCGCGACGATTGAGAACCTCAAGCGCTTGCCAGAGGAGTTCCCGGCGCTGAAGGTCATCCCGCTGGAGCAGAACTACCGCTCGACCAGCGCCATCCTGCGGGCAGCCAATGAGGTGATCGGCGGCAATCCCAAGATTTTTCCGAAGAAGCTGTGGAGCGATCTGGGCGAGGGCGAGCCGGTTCGGGTGGCCGAGGCCGATGGCGAGGAACACGAAGCCGAACGCGCCGTGACCCGCATCCAGGCCCTGCGCGCCCAGGATGGCCGCATCCAGTTCAGCGACTTCGCCATCCTCTACCGGGCCAACCACCAGGCGCGGGTGTTCGAGCAGAAGCTGCGGGCGGCGCAGATTCCCTACAAGGTGTCTGGCGGCCAGAGCTTCTTTGACCGGGCCGAGATCAAGGACCTGTGCGGCTGGTTGCGTCTGCTGGTGAACCAGGATGACGACCCGGCCTTTTTGCGGGCGGTGACCACGCCCAAGCGCGGCATCGGGCACCAGACGCTGGGCCATCTGGGCGAGTTCTCGGGCAAGTGGAAGGTCAGCATGTTCGAGGCGCTGTTTGCCGAGAGTCTGGGCACGGCCTTGTCGGCCAAGGCCATCGGCTCGCTGCATGAGTTCGGCCGCTATGTGAACGACCTGCAGTACAAGGCTCGCAACACATCAGGTGCCGAAGACGCCAAGGCCTTGATGCTGAACTGGCTCAAGGAGATCGACTACGAGCAGCACCTGCACGACAACGAAGACAACGAGAAGGTGGCAGCTGCCCGCTGGGGCAATGTGATGGACTTCGTCGACTGGGTGGCCAAGCGATGTGGCGGACAGATCACGCAGGAAGGCGGCAGCTTCGAGTCCGAGAAGAAGACGGTGCTGGAGGTGGCCCAGTCCATCAGCGTGATCCTGAGCCTGGCCGAGCGCGGTGATGAACAGGATCAGGTGGTGCTGACCACGCTCCATGCCTCCAAGGGCCTGGAATGGCCGCATGTGATCTTGGCCGGCGTCAACGAGGGCCTGTTGCCCTTCAAGACCGACAACGAGGACATGACGCCCGAGCGCCTGCAGGAGGAGCGGCGGCTGATGTATGTGGGCATCACCCGGGCGCAGCGCAGCCTGGTGGTCAGCACGCTGCGCCGGCGCAAGAAGGGCCGCGAGACGATTGCCGGCGTGCCCAGCCGCTTCATCGCCGAGATGAAGCTGCACGAGGCCGCGGTGAAGGAAGACCCGCGCGACAAGCTCAAGCGCATGCGCGCCGAGATGGGCGCCAAACTGGCGGCTGCAGCGCCGCCCGATCCCGCGCGTTGATGTGCTGGCCCCGAACGCTTCGGGGCCGCCGGGCCGATCAGTGTCCGGCGATCACGCCGCAGGCAACGCGGGGGCCTGAATTGCCCGTCGGCTGCGTGGTGTAGTCGTCAGGATTGGCGTGCACGATCACGCTGCGACCGATGATGCTGGCCGGGCCGGCGGCCAGGGTCGGGCCGTCAAGCATGAACTTCTGATCGACCATGCCGTTGGCGTCGGCCTTCAGGGCGGGCATGTCACCGGCATGGTGGGCCGCCGTCTGCGGGCCGTGGGGCTTGCCGTCGGGGTTGAAGTGGCCGCCGGCGCTGGTGCCGTCAGCGCTGGCGCAGTCGCCCTTCTCATGCAGATGGAAGCCGTGTTCGGCATTGGGCTTGAGACCGCTGATCTTGGCATGGGCCATCAGGTGACCGTCCATCTCGTGGAACATCACCAGACCGCGAACGGCATTGCCCTGGGTCGGGGTCAGCGACGCGACCGCCATCGGACCCATCTTGCCCTTGCCGTGCTCATGGCCGCCGTGGGTGGCACAGCCGGTGCCGATCAAGGCGGTGGCCGCCAGCGTGGCGAACAAACTGATGCGAGTCATGAGGGACCTTTCGAAGGTGGAGAAGGTGCAATCACTATAGACCCGCGCCATGGCCGCGCCGTGACCGGCCGGCCGCACACCCCCAAGGTCAATGACCGCCGCCGAGGTAGGCGGCCTTGACCGCCGGGTCATTGCGCAGGCGCTCGGCCGGACCGTGCACATTGATCTTGCCGTTCTCCAGAACGTAGCCATAGTCGGCCACGGCCAGCGCGGCGGCAGCAAACTGCTCGACCAGCAGCATGGTCACGCCCTGGCTCTTCAGGCGCTCGATGATGCGGAAGACCTCCTCGACCAGGATCGGTGCCAGGCCCATCGACGGCTCGTCCAGCAAGACCACCTCGGGGTTGAGCATCACCGCGCGGGCCATGGCCAGCATCTGCTGCTCGCCGCCCGACAAGGTGCCGGCGAGTTGCGTCCGTCGTTCCTTCAGGCGCGGGAACAACTCCATGGCCCGCTCGAGATCGCCGGGCACATCACCCTTGGGCCGCGCTCCGGTCATGCGAGGAAAGGCGCCGAGCAGCAGGTTGTCGGCCACCGTCATGGTGGCAAACACGCGCCGGCCTTCGGGTGAGTGAGCCAGGCCCAGCCGGGCCACGTGATAGGGCTCCATGCCGTCCACCCGCTTGCCGTTGAGCGTGATCTCGCCGCCGGTGGGCGCGATCATGCCGGACACGGCCCGCATGGTGGTGGTCTTGCCGGCGCCGTTGGAGCCGATCAGCGTGACCACCTTGCCCTTGGGCACGTCCATCGAGATGCCGTGCAGGACCTGGACCTTGCCGTAGCCGGCGCTCAAGTTCTTGATCGTCAACATTTGCGTTCCAATCAGCTGGCTTGGCCGCCGAGGTAAGCCTCGATGACCTTTTCATCGGCTTGCACTTCTGCGGGCAGGCCTTCGGCGATCTTCTGACCGAAGTCCAGCACCGAGACCGTGTCGCACAAGCTCATCACCACGTCCATGTGGTGCTCGATCAGGATCACGGTCACGCCGTGCTCGCGGATCTTCTTGATGATCGCCAGCAGCTCCTTGATGTCAGGGGCAGTCAGGCCGGCGGCGGGCTCGTCGAGCAGCAGCAGCTGCGGGTCAAGTGCCAGGGCGCGGGCAATCTCCAGCAGGCGCTGCTTGCCGTAGGGCAGGTTGCGGGCTTCTTCGCCAGCCAGATCGGCCAGGCCGACGAAGCGCAACAGGGCCATGGCGCGCACGCTGGTCACGCGGTTCTCGCGCAGGTAGCGCGGCAGGTGCAGGGCCACGTCGATGAAGTTGCTGCGGAAGCTGTGGTGCAGGCCGACCATCACGTTCTGCAAGGCACTCATCTCGCCGAACAGCTGCACGTTCTGGAAGGTCCGGGCAATGCCTGACAAGGCAATCTCGGAGGAGCTGCGTCCGGCCAGGCTGTTGCCGTCGAACTCCAGGGTGCCGGCGGTCGGCACATAGATGCCGGTCAGCACATTCATCATCGTGCTCTTGCCCGAGCCGTTCGGGCCGATCAGGCCGTGGATGCTGCCGCGCTTGACCACCAGATCGACATTGTTCAGCGCCTTCAGGCCGCCGAACTGCATCAGCACGCCTTTGGCAGTGAGCAGCTGGGCGCCCACCCCACCGCCGGCGCGGGTCAGCGCGTCGGCGTCCGGCGCCATCGCGGCGGCGTCTTCGGCGTCGGTGGCAGCATGGCCGCGCAGGTTGAGTGCATTGCGCACAAAGCCGACGATGCCGTCCTGCAGGTAGTACACGACGAACAGCGTGATCAGGCCGAAGATCGACAGGCGCCAGTCGGTCATGGTCTGCAGCTTGAACGACACGGCCGCCAGGGCCACGCTGCCCACCACCGGGATCAGGGCGGCTTGCAACGTCGACTTTCCACGCTTGAGGGCCACGGCGGCAGACACCGACACGATCAGGGCCAGCAGCACCGAGACGATGCGGAACATCTCCAGGTCGTCCAGCAGCTTGGGCAGCATGACGATGATGGTGGCGCCCAGCAGCGCGCCGGTGCGGGTCTTGCGGCCGCCCATGATGACGGCCAACAGGAACAGCACCGTCTGTTCGAAGTTGTAGGTGTTGGGCGAGATGTACTGTTCCGAATAGGCGTAGAGCGCACCCGCCAGGCCGGCCAGACCGGCGCTGATGACGAAGGCATAGACCTTGTACTTGTAGACCGACACGCCCATGCAGTCAGATGCCACCGGGCTGCCGCGCAACGCCTCGAAGGCACGGCCCAGGTGCGAGCGCAGGATGCGGTGGACGACGATCAGCGAGGCCACCAGCATCACCACCACGACCCAGTAGAACTCGGTTTCATCGAGCCGGTGGCCGAACAGGCTGGGCTTGGTCAGCGTGATGCCCATCGGGCCTTCGGTGAGGAAGGTCATCTCGTTGATGAGAATCTGCACGATGGTGCCAAAGGCCAGCGTGACCATGGCCAGATAGGGCCCGGTGACGCGCAGGGCCGGCAAGGCCAGCACGGCACCGAAGGCCGCGGTGATGGCAATGGCGGCTGGCAGCGTCAGCCACAGCGAGGCGCCCAGCTTGAGCACCAGCACGCCCGCCGTGTAGGCGCCGATGCCGAACAGGCCGGCATGGCCCAGCGAGACCTGACCGGTGTAGCCGACCACGATGTCCAGGCCGAACAGCACGATCGCGTAGATCATGATGGTCTCGACCAGGTGGATGTAATACGGGTTGCCCACGGCGACCGGGAAGGCGGCCAGGAAGGCCACCGCCACCACGGCGGCAATCAGTTGTTTGGCGTTCATGGCGGGGTCAGACTTTCTTGATCAGGGTCTTGCCGAACAGTCCTTGCGGACGAACCGCCAGCACGATCAGCAACAACACCAGGCCGGGCACGTCCTTGTAGCCGGTGGACAGGTAGAAGCCGGTGGTGGTCTCGGCCACGCCGAGGATGATTCCGCCCACCACGATGCCCATGCCACTGGTCAGGCCGCCGATGATGGCCACGGCAAAGGCCTTGAGGCCCAGCACCGCGCCCATGGTGGCGCCGGTCAGCGTCAGCGGGGCGATCAGCACGCCGGCAAAGGCGGCGGTGAGCGAGGACAGCGCGTAGGAGAAGGTGATCACCAGGCTGGTGTTGATCCCCATCAGCTTGGCGGCATCCCGGTCATTGAAGGTGGCCACCACCGCCTTGCCGTAGATCGAGCGACGATTGAAGAGCTCGACCGCCAGCATCATGGCCAGCGCGCCGCCGATCACCAGCAGTTCCATGGGCAGCACATTGGCGCCCATCAGTTGCATGGGCGACTCGGGCAGCGGCGAGGGGAACTTGAGGTCATCGCGGCCCCAGACGTTCTCGGCCACGTTCTTGAAGATGATGCCCAAGGCGATGGTGGACATGATCCAGCCGAACTCGCTCTTGATCTTGATGGCCGGTCGCACACCGATGCGTTCGACGAAAGCGCCTTGCGCCGCGCCAAACAGGCAAACCAGCGGAATCATCAGCCAGTAGTTGACGCCGAGACCGACCAGGGTCAGGCCGACCAGCGCGCCCAGCATCAGCGCATCCCCCTGGCCGAAGTTCAAGGTGTCAGAGGTGGCGAAAGTGAGCTGGTAGCCGAAGGCGATGACGGCATAGATCATGCCCAGCGCGATGCCGCTGAACACGAGTTGGGTAAGGATCTGCATGGTGGCGGTCCCGTTGCACAGGAAAAAGCCCGCCGGGGCGGGCCCGGCGGGGTTGCGGCAAGCTGCTGCGGCGCAGTCTGGCGGCGCGGCTTACTTCTTGACCGCCAGCGCGCCCTTGGCGTTGGCGTCCTTGACACGCACTTCAGAGGCCTTCTTGAAGTCCTCCGGGTAGGCGTAGACCACGCGCTGGCCCTTGACCTCGCCGAACACCGGGATGTTCACGGTGATGGCTTCGTGGTCGGTCTTGGTGAAGGGCTTGTTGTAGGTCGTGACCACGCCTTCCACCGGCGTCTTCAGGTCTTCCAGGGCGGCCTTGACCTTGGGGCCTTCGGTGCCGCCGGCCTGCTTGATGGCGGCAGCCAGCAGGTAGACCGAGTCGTAGCCCTGGGCTGCAGACACCGGCGAGTCGATGCGGGCATTCTTCGGGTTGAAGGTCTTCAGGTAGCTGATGATGAAGCTCTGGCGCTTGGGCGTGGTCGGCTCCTGGATGAAGGTCTGCGGCATGCGCGCGCCCTCGCCGCCGGGGCCGGCGTTGTCGATGTAGTTGGCCATCGACAGGGTCCAGGAGCCGATCATCGGCACCTTCCAGCCCAGCTTGGTCATGCCGTTGGCGATCTGCGCGAGCTCCGGCCCGATGGCATAGGTGAGCACCGCTTCAGCGCCGGCTTCCTTGGCCTTGAGCAACTGAGGCGTCATGTCGACGTCCTTGATGTTGAACTTCTCGACCGCCACCGGCTTGATGCCCTTGAGCGTCAGCGCCTTCTCCAGGTCGGCGCGGCCGAGCTGACCGTAGTTGGTCGAGTCGGCCAGGATGGCGACCTTCTTGAAGCCGCGGCGGGTGATGGCCTCTTCCACGATCATCGGCGCCTGGATCGAGTCGTGCGCGGCGTTGCGGAAGATGTAGTTCTCGGGCTGGTCGTCAAACTGGTGGGTGATCAGCGAGCCGGTGGCCACGTTGTTCATCACCGGGATCTTGGCTTCCTGATAGAAGCGCTGCGATGCCAGTGCCACGCCGGTGTTGATGTAGCCCACCGTGGCGGCGACCTTCTCCTTGTTGATCAGCTCCTGGGCGATCTGCACGCCGCGTTCATTCTTGGCTTCGTCGTCACGTTCGACCAGCAGCAGCGGCCGGCCGAGCACACCGCCGGCCTTGTTGATCTCGTCGGCTGCCAGCCGCACGCCGTCGCGCATGCTCACGCCCATCGACGAAGACCCACCGGTGAACGGGCCGGAGACGCCGATCTTGATCGGCTCGGCGGCCGAGGCCAGCGACAGCGCGCTGGCGAGTGCGAGGGCCGTCAGGGAAGCGCGAAACGTCTTTGCAGTCACGATCATGGTCGGTGTCTCCATCTTGGTTGGCTAGCGAGACGCCGAGTGTGGGCCGACTGGCAGGGCCGCGCCACCGCTGGACTACGCAAGCGCGCATCGCGGCATTACGCACACGTTTACCCCCTCAGGGCAGACCCGCTCAGGGTATCTGCGGGTGCGCCGCTGCAGCCGTTGGCAGACCGCCAGGCGCTCAGTTCGGGCTGTTGTGCGCGTGCTCGACCGCGTACTTGATCAGCTCGGCCTGACCGGCCAGGTTGAGCTTGCGGCGGATGCTCTGACGGTGCGACTCGACCGTGCGCACACTCAAGTCGAGCGCGCTGGCAATCTGCTTGCTGGCGTGGCCCTGGCTCAGGAAGTTCAGGATCTGCTGCTCCCGGTCCGACAACACCGGCCGGGCGGTCGGCTCGCGGAACAGGCGCTGGGCGATGGCCGGGCTGAGGAAGGTGCCGCCAGCATGGACGGTACGGATGGCCTGCAGGATCTCGGACGATGCCGAGTCCTTGAGCACATAGCCGCGGGCGCCGGCGCGCAGTGCGCGTTGCGCATACTCCAGCCCGTCGTGCATGCTGAGCATCAGCACGGCCCGCTCAGGCTCCAGGTCGATCAGCCGGGCGGCCACTTCAATGCCGCTCTCGCCCTTCATGCCGATGTCCATCAGCACCACGTCAGGCTGGCATTGCTCCACTCGCACCAGGGCCTCGGCGCCATTGCCGGCCTCGCCGACCACCTCGATGTCGTCGACCATGGACATGACCGCCTTCAGGCCATCTCTGACCATCGCATGGTCATCGACCAGCATCAGGCGGATCGGCTCGACAGAGCTTGGTGCAGGGACAGGGCTGGTCATCGTCAGAGGCGGGAAAAGCGGTCGATGGCGGCATCCGGCACGGCGGCGGTCAGTACCGTCTGACCCAGGCGCGACTGTATGCTGAGCTGGCCGTCGATCGAGGCCAGCCGTTCGCGCATGTTGCGCAGGCCGATGCCGCGGCTGGGGTGGCGGAGGATGAAATCGGTGTCGAAGCCGCGTCCGTTGTCCTGCACCTTCAGCTCCAGGCCGCTGGCCGAGTAGACGAGCTTCATCTCGATGCGCGAGGCACCGGCATGCTTCTGGATGTTGGTCAGCGCCTCCTGGCAGACCCGGAACAGCACGGTCTTGATGTCGTCCGGGAGCTCGCGCGGTTCGCCCTCGACCCGCAAGCTGTAGCGGGTGCTGCTGTGGCCCCACATCTCGTCGGCCATCTGGCTCAGCGCCGCGCTCAGGCCCAGGGTGTCGAGCATCACCGGCCGCAGACGGTGTGACATGCCGCGCACCTCGGCCAGGGCCTCCTGCAGGCGATTGACGGCCCGGCTGAGCGCGGCCCGTGCGGCCGTGCTCTCAGGTGGCAGGCGATCGAGTGCCGACTCGGTCAGCAGCTTGACCGAGACCAGGGTCTGGCTGGTGCCGTCGTGCAGCTCGCGCGACAGGTAGGCTCGTTCCTCCTCTTGCGAGCTGACGATCTGGCGCGCCAGCAAGGTCAGCTTGGCATCGGCCAGGCGCAGCTCGTGAATGCTGAACCACAGGCCCACGCCGAAGATCACCAGCACGCCAGCCAGGGTGATGCCGGCGATCCAGCGCATGGTGTTGTTGACGCTGGCGGCCAGTTCGTGGTCGAGCTGGGCCAGCACCTTGTCGGTGTCATCGGTGTACAGGCCGGTGCCGATCCACCAGTTCCAGCGGGACAGCGGCGTCACATAGGCAATCTTCGGTGCGGCGCCTTCGATCGACGGCTTGCGCCAGCTGTACTCGACAAAGCCGCCGCCGGCCCGCGCCTTGTCCATCATCATCTGGATCGGGTACTGGCCGTTCTCGTCGCGCAGGCGTCGCAGGTTCTGGCCCACCAGCTCGGGCTGACGCGGGTGCATCAGGTTCACGCCGTCGTCGGTATAGAGGAAGAAGTAGCCGTCGCTGCCGTAGTTCAGCGTGGCCAGCTGGGCCATGGCGAGCTTCTTGATCTCGTCGTCATTGCGGCCGGTGTTGTAGAGCGGGCTGATGGTGCTCAGCGCCAGGGCCACGAAGTGCCGCAGCTCGCCACGGGCCGAGTCCATGAAGGCGCTCTTGACCAGCGCTTGCTGGCGCTGGGCCAGCACTTCCTCCTGATGGCGCTGCGCCAGCGCGATCAGGCCCACCGACGCGATCAGCGGCAGCACCGCCAGCAGGATGACCTTGTGGCTCAAGCGCATGGCGCGGTGCTGCGGGCCTCAGCCCAGCTCGGCTTTCAGGTAGTGGGCCCCGGCGATCGGGTTGAAGTAATAGGGCGGGATCTCTTCAAATCCCAGCGAGGCGTACAGCTCCCGGGCGCTTTCCATGTCGTCCAGCGTGTCCAGCAGCATGGCCGAGTAGCCTGCTTGGCTGGCGCTGTCGAGCAGGGCCTGCGCCAGGGTTCTGCCCAGGCCGAAGCGGCGGAACGCCGGCCGCACGAACAG
>CALRVU010000052.1:0-10865 GCA_943371685.1 Bordetella parapertussis
ATGGCGGCGATCTGCGGGTGCGCAACCGCGCCGAGGGCGGGGCCGAGTTCAGCGTCTGGCTGCGCAGCGAGCCCAGCCTACCGGTCACGGCGGCGGATCGCCTGCTGCCGAGTCCGCTGCCAAGCGGGCAAACCGCGGCTGGCTGACACCGTCCACCACCACCGTGTCAAAGAACATCGCCCAGGGTCGCACCCACAGGCCGATGTCCGAGCGCAAAGGGCGGTACAGCGCCATCGGCTCCAGGGTTTCGCTGTGGCGGACCACGCCGACCAGTTCGTATTCGCCCCCTTTGTAGTGGCGATAGCGGCCCGTGGGCACGGCGGGGAGTTCAGGCAGATCACTCATGGCGCGAGCTTAGCCTGTGCGCAGTTGCGACACTGCCCCCGGAACAAACCCTGAGACAACACCCCACGACAGGATGTCGCGAGGCAAGCCGTTAGACTCCGCCGCAACTCATCTTGCCCAACCTCATCCGCCATGGCCCTGACCGAACAAGCCGTCACCGGTGCACTCCAGACCGTCATTGACCCCAACACCGGCAAAGACTTCGTCAGCACCCGGCAACTCAAGAACCTGCGGGTCGATGGCGGTGACGTCTCGTTCGAGGTCGAGCTGGGCTACCCGGCGCAAAGCCAGATCCCGCTGCTGCGCAAGGCCCTGATCGCGGCCACCCGCACCCTGGCCGGCGTCGAGAACGTCAGCGTCAACATCACCACCAAGATCATTGCCCACCAGGTGCAGCGCGGCGTGTCGCTGCTGCCCGGCGTCAAGAACATCATCGCCGTGGCCTCGGGCAAGGGCGGCGTGGGCAAGAGCACCACCACCGTCAATCTGGCCCTGGCCCTGGCCGCTGAAGGCGCCAAGGTCGGCATCCTCGACGCCGACATCTACGGCCCCAGCCAGCCCATGATGATGGGCATCTCCGGCCGGCCCGAGAGCCTGGACGGCCAGACCATGGAGCCGATGGAGAACTACGGCGTCAAGGTCATCTCGATCGGCTTCCTGATCGACAACGACGAGGCCATGATCTGGCGCGGCCCGATGGCCACCCAGGCACTGGAGCAGCTGCTGCGCCAGACCAATTGGGGCGAGCTCGACTACCTGATCGTCGACATGCCCCCGGGCACCGGCGACATCCAGCTCACGCTCAGCCAGCGCGTGCCGCTGACCGGCGCCGTCATCGTCACCACGCCTCAAGACATCGCCCTGCTCGACGCCAAGAAGGGCCTGAAGATGTTCGAGAAGGTGGGCGTGCCCATCCTCGGCATCGTCGAGAACATGGCCGTCTACTGCTGCCCCAACTGCGGCCACACCGAGCACATCTTCGGCGCCGATGGCGGCAAGAAGATGGCCGAAGAATACGAAGTCGACTACCTCGGCGCGCTGCCGCTGAACCTCAGCATCCGCGTGCAGGCCGACGCCGGCCGGCCCACCGTGGTCAGCGAGCCCGATGGCGAGATCGCCGGCCTTTACAAGAGCGTGGCCCGCCAGGTCGCGGTCAAGGTCGCGCAGCGGGCCAAGGACTTCTCGTCCAAGTTCCCGACCATCAGCGTCTCCAAGAACACCTGAGCCGCTGACACCACCATGAGCCAGCCTTCTGCCCAAGTGCGCGTGGCCGTGGTGCTGGAGCGCCAGCGCCAGCCCAACCAATGGGAGGACTGGCGCCACCGGCTGCACGAGGTGGTGCTCGACGAGGGCCAGTTCGGTGCCGAGCCGCGCTGCCTGCGCGACGACGGCAGCACCGCCCTGACCCTGTTCCCCGGCTACACCGTCGGCCTGTACCAGGACGAGGGGGAGGGCTACTACCTCAACCTCAGCTCCGGCGCGCCCGTCTGGTTCGTGATGTGGCGCATCGACGAGCAGGATCCCTCGCGCGCCTGGCCTGAGCAGGTCACGCTGTCGTACAACGAAGCCGGCCGGCTGCTCGACGCACAGGAGCGGGTCGACAACCTGCCCCTTGCCGCCGAAGTGCGCGAATGGCTGCAGCACTGGACCGATGCCCACTACCGGCCCGAGCCCAAGCAGCGCAAGCGGCCGGCCTCGTTCCGCGCGCCGGACAAGCGCTGAGCCCGGCCCCACCTGCATCCGCAACACGGCATGAGCATCCCCGCATGAGCGACACCGACGAAGGCGGCTTCCTGTCGCGCTGGTCGCGCCGCAAGGCGCAGGTGCGCCAGGGCGGCGCGCTGGCTGACGAGCCAGCCCGGCCCGCGGCCATCGATCCGCCGCCCGCCCCGGCGGTGCGGCCCGACGCGGCCGAGCTTCCAGCGCCAGCGACATCCACACCACCCGCAGCGCCCGCCGCCCCGGCCGAGCCAGCGCCCACGCTGGAGGATGTGGCCCTGCTCGGCCGTGACTCCGACTACCGGCGCTTCGTGGCGCCCGACGTGGGCACCGAGGTCAAGAACGCCGCGCTGAAGAAGCTGTTCAGCGACCCGCATTTCAATGTGATGGACGGCCTCGACACCTACATCGAGGACTACGGCCAGCCCAACCCGATCTCGCCAGCCATGCTGCGCCAGCTGGTGCAAGGCGACTTCCTCGGTCTGTTCCGTGAAGAAAAAGAGGCCGAAGCCCAGGCCGCTGCCCGAGCTTCGCTGGCTGCCCCTGAAGCCGCCCCCCTGACTCCCCCAGTCGTCAACGCCGCTAGCGGCCCCGCCCCCGATGAAAACGCTGATTTGCGACTGCAACCGGACCCAGCCCCTGAACGGACCGGCCTTGAAGCAAGCCCTGTCCAAGACCCCGGGCGCCCAGACTGACGGCCTCGACACCGTCCACAGCCTGCTCTGCCGCCGCGAGGCCGGCGCGTTCCAGCGGGCCGCCAAATCCGGCGACGACCTGCTGGTGGCCTGCACGCAAGAGAGCGCACTGTTCCTCGACCTGAACGACGCCACCGAGGGCGCCCCACCGGTCACCGAGCGGCCGATCCGTTTCGTCAACTTGCGCGAGACCGGCGGCTGGTCCAAGGACGCGCAGCGCGCCCCGGCCAGCCTCACGCCCAAGTGGGCCGCCCTCATCGCCGCCGCCCAATTGCCCGATCCCGCGCCAGTGGCCACCGTCACCTACCGCTCGGCCGGCCGGCTGCTGATCATTGGCGAGGCCGATGCCGCCGAGCGCGCCGCCGCCATGGTGTCCGACAAGCTCAACGTCAGCCTGCTGCTGCCGCGCAGCGGTGGCGCCCTGTCGCAAACCCGCCGCCATGCCGTGCACACCGGCGCGCTCACCCGGCTGGCCGGCTGGCTCGGCCAGTTCGAGGCCGAGTGGCAATCCAGCAACCCGATCGACGCCGACCTCTGCACCCGCTGCAATGCCTGCGTCGAGGCCTGCCCCGAAGGCGCGATCGACTTCAGCTACCAGGTCGACCTGGAGCTCTGCAAAGGCCACCGCCGCTGCGTGCAGGTCTGCGAGGCCGCAGGCGCGATCGACTTCCAGCGCGCGCCGCAAACCGCCGAGGGCCGCTACGACCTGGTGCTGGACCTGCGCGACGCGCCGGCCTACAACATGCACCAACCGCCGCAAGGCTACTTCCATGTACCGGCCGGGCGGGACGAGCGCCGGCTGATGGACGCCGTGCTGCAGCTGCGCGAAATGGTCGGCGAGTTCGACAAGCCCAAGTTCTTCGACTACAAGCACAAGCTCTGCGCCCACAGCCGCAATGAGCAGATCGGCTGCACCGCCTGCATCGAGGTCTGCTCCACCCGCGCCATCCGCAGCAATGCGTCGAGCAAAGGCATCAGCAAGACCAAGATCGCCCAGGGCCAGGCCGGCGGCGGCATCATCGTCGAGCCGCACCTGTGCGTGGGCTGCGGCGCCTGCACCACCGTCTGCCCCAGCGGCGCGCTGGCCTATGCCACGCCCGGCACCGTCGACATGGGCCGGCGCCTGCGCACCCTGCTGGGCGCCTACCAGCAGGCCGGTGGCCGCGACGCCGCCCTGCTGTTCCACAGCCAGTCCGCCGGCACCGCGCTGATCGACGAGCTGGGCCGCGCCGCCCGCACCGACCCCACCGTGCAAGGTGTGCCGGCCCGCGTGCTGCCAGTGGCCGTCTGGCACACCGCCAGCGTCGGCCTGGACCTGTGGCTCTCCGCCCTGGCCATGGGCGCCAGCCAGGTCTGGGTGCTGATGACCGACGCCGAAGCGCCCGAGTACCGCCAGGCCCTGACCGAGCAGATGGCCGTGGCCCAGGCCATCCTCAGCGGCCTGGGCTGGACCGGCCAGCACCTGCGCCTGCTGCAGGTGCGCGACGCCCGCGACCTGGCCCAGCTCGATGCCGACCTGCGCGCCGCCCCGGCCCCTGGCGTGCGCCAGCCGCTGGCACTGGCCCCGCAGGCCGACAAGCGCGCCACGCTGGACATGGCGCTCGACCACCTGCTCAGCCAGGCCCCCGCCGCGCCGGTGCCCGAGGCGATTGCCCTGCCCGCCGCTGGCAGCCCGTTTGGCAGCCTGAAGGTCAACACCGACAGCTGCACCTTGTGCCTGGCCTGCGTGGGCGCCTGCCCCGAAGCCGCGCTGGCCGACAACCCCGACCGGCCGCAGCTGCGCTTCATCGAGAAGAACTGCGTGCAATGCGGCCTGTGTGCCAGCACCTGCCCCGAGCAGGCCATCACGCTGGAGCCACGCCTGTGGCTGGCCGACGAAGGCAAGGCCCGCAAGGCACCGCGCGTGCTCAACGAGGCCCAGCCCTATGCCTGCATCCGCTGCGCCAAGCCCTTCGGCACGCTCAAGGCGATCGAGGCCATGCTGGGCAAGCTGGCCGGCCACTCGGCCTTCCAGGGAGATGCCTTGCAGCGCCTGAAGATGTGCAACGACTGCCGCGTCATCGACATGTTCAACAGCCCGACCCAGACGCGGATCACCGACCTCTGATCCGAGTGCTGACGCCCCATCGGCCGCCCTCCCCATTCCACACCGACACCCGCGCGCCCCATGAACCCCAATGAACTCCGTGCCCTGAGCTTTGCCAGCGCCGACGATGCCGAGGAACTGGCCCGCGCCGAGCTCTACGGCCTGCTGGCCCGGCTCTGGTTTGCCGCCCCGGACGAGGCCCTGTTCACCCAGTTCAAGGTGGCCGTGACCGAGGCGCCCGAGGCCGGCGGCTTTCTGGAAGCGCCCTGGCAGAACCTGGTGGCCGCCATGCGCGCCAGCAGCGTGGCCGACGCAGCCCGCGAGTTTGATGCGCTGTTCGGCGGCGTGGGCAAGCCCGAGGTCTTCCTCTACGGCTCGCACTTCCTGGCCGGCTTTCTCAACGAGAAGCCGCTGGTGCTGCTGCGCGAAGACCTGCGCGCCCTGGGCCTGGCCCGCGACGAGAGCCACGGCGAGACCGAGGACCACATCGCCGGCGAGTTCGAGGTCATGCGCTACCTGATCGCCGGCGACGACATCGCCGTCTGCAACCTGGAGCAGCAGCGGCGCTTCTTCCGCAACCATGTGCAGACCTGGGTCGAGCGCCTGTGCGACACCGTGGCCGGACATCCGGCCGCGCGGCTCTACAAGGCCGTGGCCGAGCTGACCCGCGCCTTCGTGCAGGTCGAGACCCAAGCTTTCGACATGCTGGAGTGAGCCCATGCTGAACACCGAGAACATCACCGGCCTGGTGCTGGCCGGCGGCCTGGGCAGCCGCATGGGCGGCGTGGACAAAGGCCTGCAGAACCACCGCGGCATGCCACTGGCCTTGCACGCCCTGCTGCGGCTGGGCCCGCAGGTCGGCTCGATGATGGTCAATGCCAACCGCAACCTGGGTGCTTACGAGTCGATGGGCGTGCCCGTCTGGCCCGACACCGTGGCCGACCACCCCGGCCCGCTGGCCGGCTTTCTGACCGGGCTGGAGCGCTGCGAAACCGATTGGCTGGTCACCGTGCCCTGCGACTCGCCGAACTTCCCGCTCGACCTGGTGGCCCGCCTGGCTGCCGCCGTGGTGGAAGAGGACACCGACCTGGCCATGGCCGCCACGATGGAGCCCGATGAGCAAGGCCAGTTGCAATTGCAGCGCCATCCGGTGTTCTGCCTGATGAAGGCGGCGACCATGGAAAGCCTGGTGGTCTTTCTGCAGTCCGGCCGCCGCAAGATCGACGCCTGGGCCCAGAGCCAGCGCTGCGCCACCGTGGTGTTTGACGACGCGCAAGCTTTCGTCAATGCCAACACCCTGGCCGAGCTGCAAGGTCTGCAAGCGCACTGACAGGCGGTGTCTGATTGCGCACACTGGCAAGGTGTTTCCTTGCTTGGAGTGCCGCTTTGCCCAGTCAGCCGACCGTCGACCCAAACGCCCTGCCCGAAGGCTTGAGCTTGGCGGCGGCCGCCGCCAAGCTGGCCGCTGACGGGCCCAACAGCCTGCCCGGCGGCCAGGCCCGGCCGCTGTGGAAGATTGCCCGCGACACCCTGCGCGAGCCCATGTTCCTGCTGTTGCTCGCCGCTGCGGCGCTCTACCTGGGTCTGGGCGATCTGCAAGAGGGCCTGACGCTCAGCGCCTTCGTCCTCGTCACCCTGGGCCTGACCCTGTTCCAGGAGGGCCGCACCGAGCGCGCCATCGAGGCCCTGCGCCAGCTCAGCAGCCCGCAAGCCCGGGTGCGGCGCGACGGCCAGACCGTGCTCATCAGCAGCGCCGAGGTGGTGGTGGGCGACTGGCTGCAGGTGCAGGAGGGTGACCAGATCGCCGCCGATGCGCAACTGCTGCGTGGTGCCGGCCTGCAGGTCAATGAGTCGCTGTTGACTGGCGAGCCGGTGCCGGTGCGCAAGCAGCCCTCGCATGAAAGCGCCGCTCCCGCCACGCCCGAAGCCCCCGGCGGCGACGACCTGCCCTGGCTCTACGCCGGCACGCTGGTGGTGCAAGGCCAGGGCTGGGCGCGGGTGGTGGCCACCGGCGCCGGCAGCCAGATCGGCCAGATCGGCACCGCCCTGGGCGCGGTCAAGACCGAGCGCTCACCGCTGCAGAAGCAGACCCAGCGCCTGGTGACCCAGCTGGCCTGGCTGGCACTGGCCATGAGCCTGCTGCTGGTGATCGTGACCGGCGTGGTGAAGGGCGACTGGCTGCAGGCCGTACTGGCCGGCATTGCGCTGGCCATGGCCATGCTGCCCGAGGAATATCCGCTGGTGCTGGCCCTGTTCCCGGCGCTGGGCAGCCGCCGGCTGGCGCGCGAGGGCGTGCTGACCCGCCACCTGACCGCGCTCGAGACTCTGGGCGCCACCACCGTGCTGTGCAGCGACAAGACCGGCACCCTGACCGAGAACCGCATGAGCGTGGCAGCCCTGGTGGTGGGCGACGACAGCCTGAAACTGGCACCCACACAAGACCAGCAACCCGGCCTGCCCGAGGCTTACCACCGGCTGCTGGAAACCGCCGTGCTGGCCAGCGCGCCCGACCCCTTCGACCCGATGGAGCAGGCCTTCCACCAACTGGCCGGGCTGACCCTGGCCGGCACCGAACACCTGCATGCGGACTGGAAACTGGAGCATTCCTACGAGTTGACGCCGGCCTTGCGCGCCATGTCGCAGGTCTGGTCGGCACCCTCCGGCGGCGACTGGCTGGTGGCCGCCAAGGGCGCGCCTGAAGCCGTGATCGACCTCTGCCATCTGACCCCGGACGTGGCCGCCCAAACCGCCGCCGCGGTGGAGAAGCTGGCAGCGCAAGGCCTGCGCGTGCTGGCCGTGGCCGCTGGCCGCCACACCGGCCCGGCGCTGCCGCCGTCCGAGCATGACTTCACTTTTGAGCTGATCGGCCTGGTGGGCCTGGCTGACCCGCTGCGGCCGCAAGTGCCGGCGGCCGTGCGCGAATGCCAGCAGGCCGGCATCCGGGTGGTGATGATCACCGGCGACTATCCGGCCACCGCCCGCGCCATTGCCCAGCAAGCCGGGCTGAACGAGGGCACGCTGCTGACCGGCGACGAGCTGGCAGCACTGAGCGACGCCGAGCTGCAAACGCGCATGAAGTCGGTCAGCCTGTGCGCGCGCATCTCGCCTGAGCAGAAGCTGCGCATCGTGATGGCCCTGAAGGCCGGCGGCGAGGTGGTGGCCATGACCGGCGACGGCGTCAACGACGCGCCAGCCCTGCGCGCCGCCCATGTGGGCGTGGCCATGGGCCAGCGCGGCACCGACGTAGCCCGCGAGGCCGCGTCCCTGGTGCTGCTCGACGACAACTTCGCCTCCATCGTGCGCGCCATGCGCACCGGCCGGCGCATCTTCGACAACCTGCAGAAGTCCATGTCCTACATCCTGGCGGTGCACGTGCCCATTGCCGGCATGGCCCTGCTGCCCATCCTGCTGGGCTGGCCGCCGCTGCTGTTTCCCATGCACATCGCCCTGCTTGAGCTGATCATCGACCCGGCGTGCTCGCTGATCTTCGAGGCTGAGCCCGCAGAGCCCGACCTGATGCAGCGCCCGCCGCGCGATGTGCAGGCGCCCCTGTTCGGCGGCGCCACGCTGCTGGCGGCCCTGGTGGAGGGCCTGGGCGTGCTCGGCCTGGTGCTGGCCACCTATGCGCTGGCGGCCCAGCGCATGCCGGCCGAGAGTGCGCGCAGTGCCGCCTTCGTCACCCTGGTGATTGCCAACCTGGCGCTGGTGTTCTGCAACCGCTCGCGCACGCTCACCGCCTGGGCTGCGCTGCGCCGGCCCAATGCCATGCTGTGGTGGGTCAGCGGCGTGGCGGCCGCCCTGCTGGGCCTGGCCATGGCCTGGCCGCCGGCCCGCGCCATGCTGCATTTCGGCCCGCTGCCAGCCATGGGCTGGGGGCTGGCCGCGGCAGCCGGGCTGGCCAGCCTGCTGTGGTTCGAGGGCGTGAAGGCCTGGCGGCGGCGCTGAGGTCCGTCATTGAGGTGCAGCGGTGAAATCGTTTGCGCGCTTACACTGCGGCCACTCAATTTTCCAGCCGCTGCCCACGTCATGAAGCCCACTCCCCCGCCGCGCAGCCGCAGCCGCAGTGCCTCCCGGGCCGAGGGCGGGCCCGTCACCATCGAGATGGTGGCCGAGGCCGCCGGCGTGTCGCTCAGCACCGTCTCGCGCATCCTCAACGGCACGGCCGTGGTCAGCGCCGCCAAGAAGCAGGCTGTCGACGAAGCCATTGCCAGCCTGGGCTTTGTGCCCAATCCGGTGGCCCGCGGCCTGGCCGGTGGCCGCACCCTCAGCATCGGCGTGCTGACCCAGGCGCTGGACAGCCCGTTCTACGGCGCCGCCCTGCGCGGCATCGAGGACACGCTCGACCCCATCGGCTACAGCCCGCTGTTCGTCAGCGGCCACTGGAGCGCCGAGGCCGAAGCCCGCTGCATCGACGTGCTGCGCTCGCGCCGGGTCGACGGCATCATCGTGCTCACCGGCCGGCTCACCGACCAGGCCCTCAAGCAATGCGCCCGCCACCTTCCGGTGGTCGTCACCGGCCGCGATCTGAAAGCGCCCGGCCTGTATGCGCTGAACTTTGACAACGTGGAAGGCGCCCGCCTGGCCACTCAGCACCTGACCGAGTTGGGCCACCGGCGCATCGCCTTCATCTCGGGCGAGTCCGAGCACCCTGACTCGGTTGAGCGTCTGCAAGGCTACAAGCTGGCCCTGGAGGCCGCCGGCATCCCCTTTGACCCGGCCCTGGTCAGCCCCGGCGCCTATCACGAGGTCAGCGGCCTGGAGGCGGTGGAGCACCTGCTGGCCCAGGGCCAGAAGTTCACTGCCGTGTTTGCCGCCAACGACCAGATGGCCGTGGGCGCCACCCTGGCCTTGTTCCGCCGCTCTTTGCGGGTGCCTGAGGACGTGTCGGTGATCGGCTTTGACGACCTGCCCAGCTCGCAATACGCCATTCCGCCGCTCAGCACCGTGCATCAGCCGGCGCTGGAGCTGGGCCAGCTGGCCGCCCAATCCATGCTGCAGATGCTGGCCGGCGAAAAGCCCGATGCCGTGCTGCCACCGCCCCGCTTGATCGCCCGCGAATCAAGCCGGCGCATGCGCGGCTGAACACCGGTCGAGCAGAGATCGGACGAGGCGCGGCCATCGCTCAGCAGTTACCCTGAATTGACAGCGGTGACAGGCCGAATCTATAGTGTGAAAGCGCTTTCAAACAAAGCAAAACACAGGGACAAAGGCAAGCATGGCGACGAGGGCAACACCGGGCAACACACGCAGACTGGCCCTGCAGCGCATGGCCGCCGCCATGCCGGCCCCGTGGCTGGCGCCCACTACCGGCACGGCCTTGGCCCTGGGCCTGACGCAGACCGCCGGGGCTCAATCGGCCACCCCAGCCGCCGCCCCCGTGGTGCTGACGGTCGCCGCCTATCCGGCCATCGACCAGATCATCAAGGCCGCGCTGCCTGCCTGGCGCCAGCGCCACCCCGAGGTCGAGGTCAAGATCGTCAGCCGCGAGTTCGTCGACCACCACACGGCCATGACCACGGCCTTGTCCACCGGTGTGCACCTGCCCGACCTGATGACGCTGGAGGTGGGCTATGTGGGCCGCTTTGCTCAGGGTGGCGGTCTGACCGACCTGCGCGCCCAGCCCTTTGACATCAACCGCTTTGCCAAGCTGTGGGTGCCCTACACCCTGGCCCAGGCCACCGGTCGCAGCGGCGCCATCGTGGCCGCCCCGGGCGACATCGGCCCCGGCACCCTGCTCTACCGCACCGATGTGCTGAGCCGCGCCGGCGTCGACCCCGCGGAGATGATCCGCTCGTGGGACAGCTATGTGGCCGCCGGCGAGCGCATCAAGGCCCGCACCGGCGCCTACCTGGTGGCCAATGCGCGCGACATCAAGGACGTGCTGATCCGCACCGGCATCCCGCCCGGCGACGGCCTGTACTTCGACGCCCAGTCGCGCGTGCTGGTCAACTCGCCGCGCTTTGTGCGGGCGTTTGAGCTGGCCCGCACCGTGCGCCAGCGCAAGCTTGACGCCCGGGTGG
>CALRVU010000053.1:0-10818 GCA_943371685.1 Bordetella parapertussis
GCCTCGCGCAGATCACTGGCCTGACCGAGGACCGCTACAAGTTCCGCACCTCGCCGCTGCGCAACGTGGCCCTGCAGAAGACCTTCTTTCACAACGGCGCTTTCACCCGCCTGGACGATGCCATCCGACATCACCTGAATGTCTACGTCTCGGCGCGAAACTACGACCCCAAAGCGGCAGGTGTGGCGAAGGACCTGCGGCAGCGCAAACCACCCGTCGAGCCGATGCTCAAGCAAGTTGACCCGTTGGTGGCCATGCCAGTGGTGTTGTCGCAAGCCGAGTTCGACGACCTGTACCAGTTCGTCGGCAATGGGCTGCTGGACAGCCGCGCCAAGAACGAAGACTTCTGTCAGCAGATTCCCAGCGTCTTGCCCAGTGGCATGCGGCCGATGAAGTTCCAAGGCTGCAACAAGTGACGGCCGCGGTGCACTTGACCAAGCGTCGGTTCTTGCTCTATCGGCCCCGTGCGGTGGGTGGGGCTGCGCTGGTTGCTGCGCTCGCGGTGCTTGGCTTCTGGGTGCAACTGGAGCCGGGCCCCTCGCTGCCCGAGCCGTCGGACGCCCCGCCGCTACTTGCGGGTGACGACTCAACGCTGGAACGGCTGCGCAGCAGCTCAGAGCTGCCTCTGGTGGCCCAGCGCCTGCAGACCCGCCTGACGACCTCGCCGGACGACGCTGAAGGCTGGGCCCTTCTGGCCCGCACCCAGGCGAAGCTTGGGCACTTGGACGAAGCGGTGCAGGCCTTCCAGCGCGCTTCTAGCTTGCGGCCGAAGGACGTCTCGCTATTGGTAGACCATGCCGATGCGTTGGCCCTCGTCAACCGTCAGAGCCTGGAAGGCGAGCCGACACGGCTGCTTGAGGTCGCGCTTCAGCTGGACCCGCTACATCCCGGTGCACTGTCACTGTCGGGCCTTGCTGCCTTCGACCGGAAGGACTACACCGGTGCCATCACTTTGTGGGAACGTTCGCTCGCCAATATGCCGCAGGATAGCCCGGCACGCATGCGCTTGTCGGCAGGCTTGATCGAGGCCAGGCGACGCTTAGGCGCCCAACACTGAGTTGAGAGTCTCACCCGACTGCACGGGCACAGCAAACGTGTGGAGCCGCCGCCGCTGAACTGACCCTCGGTGTTCAGTCCGGTGGCGACCTTCTTCGCGCATCGTCCTTCAAATGGGCGGTGCTTCCGGTTTCAATCAGCACCAGGTTGGCCCGGCGACGGCACGCGACCACCTCTGAACCCACTTCAAGCGCTTGCGACTGCAGTCCTGACGGGCCTCACCCGGCGGAGCGAGTTCGAAAAGCTCGACAGAGCCTTCGTCGGACTCGAGCTGGTAGCGCTACCGCGCCATACAGACATTGCTGACGATTCCAAAGCTTTCTCTCTCGAAGACCAAGGTGACTTGGTTCGACGCACTCCCGGGTTGGTGGGTGTTGCCTGCCGGTTAGAACAAGTAGTGCGCCAATCAGGCGCTCTGGCTGCATTGCGATGGCTCAGTGCATCACGCAATGACAATACACAAATTGCTGAACCGCACCGCTAGGCGTGCTGTGAGACTCGGCCAGATGTTCGATCAACTCGAACGCACCGCCGAACTCCGCATGCAGTGCCTCCGGTGCATACCGCATGACGGGCAGGCCGCTGCATTGCAAAGGACCGTCAGGCCCGAATGCCGCAATGATCACGTGACCGCCTGGACGCACTGCGCGCTTGACCTGCGCAACATAGGCTTCCCTCTGCAGCGAATCGGTCAGGAAATGGAAGACAGCCCGGTCGTGCCAGATGTCAAAGACCTGCGTAGGCAATGTGGCCTGGTTGATGTCACCAACCAACCACTCGACCCGCTCGGCCAGGGATCCCAGACGGCGTCGGGCCACCTCGAGTCCTGCGGATGCGATGTCCAGTACGCTGACATCAAATTGCCGAAGCTGCAGCAAGTCATCCACCAAGGTCGAGGCCCCACCTCCAACGTCGATGACCCGGCTCGCTTTCTTGTCTGCAATCCTTTCAATCAGCGAGAGCGACTGCTGAGCGTGCGGTTGAAACCAGCTGACTTCCTGTGCGGATCGCGTGCTGTAGACGCGATCCCAGTGCGATCGTTCGTTCATTGCCAAGCCCCATGGTGCTGCTGGAAGCAGCATACGCGTCATCAACCGGCAGGTCGGCACTGGCGTTCAGGGCCCAGCACCGCTACCAGGGCAGTCGGTAAACTCGTCAGGCTCCTGGCGCGTACTCGATGCCACAGCCGTAAGCTGGCGCCGCAGCGCGGGAGACCGCCTTCCCGGCCAGGGCCTCGTTCAGGGCCTGGCGCACGTAGTTGGTCGCTCCAGCGATATCGGCTGGATTGGTCGTCGGCTTGTTGTCGATGCCGCCGGCGTAGATCAACGTGCCCTGCGGGCTGATGACGTACATGTGCGGTGTGGCCCTCGCGCCGAACGCCCGGCCAAGTTTGCCGTCGCTATCGACCAGCACGCCGGTCTGCGCGGCCGACTTGCCCTTCATCCAGGCCGCCAGCGCGGTGGGCGACTGGTAGCCCTCTGCGCCCTTGGCGTTGGATGCCACGGACAGCCAGACCACGCCCTTGGTGGCGGCCTCCTTCTGCAGGGACTGCATGTTGCCGCTGTTGTAGTGCTTCTGCACGAACGGACAACCTGGGTTGACCCATTCCAGAACGACATACTTGCCCTGAAATTCCGACAGGTTGACCGACTTGCCAGCGATGTCTGTCGCCGTGAAGGCTGGGGCCGGCTGATTGAGCTGCGCCTGAGCCAGCGCGCCCCCGGCCAACGTGACGCTGCAGGCAAGCATCAGCGCTTTCAGTGGACGATTCAGCAGTTCATTCAGGTGTTCCATCGGTTGCTCCTCAGTGTGATTCCCGGGTCACCGCCAACGCGGCGCCCTGTCCAGGTGAAGACGCCAGCGGCTGCCATCGATCGATGACCCCACGAACGTCGGAAATCGACAGCAGCTCTGGCAGCATTTGCGGTGGGCCACCGTCGGGAAGGTAGAAGGCGTAGGCCGGCACACCATTGCGCCCGAGCGCAAGCAGTGCTTGTTGGATGACCGGGTCGGGCCGGGTCCAGTCGGCGCGCAACAGCAGCACGTCCCGCGCGGCAAGGGCCTCCAGCAGACCAGGGTCCGACAGCGTCGTGCGCTTGTTGACCTGGCAGGTCACACACCACGCGGCGGTGAAGTCCACCAACACTGCGCGTCCGGTGGCTTGGGCCTGCGAGACTGCCGCTGGAGACCAGGGCTGCCAAGCCATCCGCCCCTGGGCGGGCGAGGACGAAGCAACGGCGTCGTCCGAAAGCCTGTTGAGGCTGGGCCAAGCCCAACTTACCGAACCCACCAGCACAATGATGGCTGCTGCCCGCATCATCCAACGCACGCCCGAAGAGAATCGTTCGTGGTGGACCCAACTGGCAAAGGCGAGGGCCAGCAGTACTGCCAACAATCCGATCACAGCTTGCGACCCGGCCAGCTGGGCCTGTACCCAGCACAGCCACAGCACGGTGCCCAACATCGGGAATGCCATCAGCGCTCGGAACTGCACCATCCAGACACCCGGACGTGGCAGCAGACGGCCAATGCCGGGCCATGCGGCTGCCGCTGCATAGGGTGCTGCCATGCCGAGCCCGAGACTGGCGAACAGCAACAAGGCCTGAGCAGCCGGCAAGCTGATGGCTGCGCCCATCGCGGCCCCCATGAAGGGCGCAGTGCAAGGCGACGCGATCATCACCGCCAGCACACCGGAGAGCGCCTGGTTAGCCAGCTCGCTGCTGGCCTGCGCACCTGCGAGTCGGCTGGGCACCAGGGTACCCAGCTCCAGCCAACCCAGCAGATTCAGCGCGATAAGCGTGAACAGGACGGCCATCGCGGCCACTACCCAAGGCGACTGGAGTTGGAAGCCCCAGCCCAGGTGGGTGCCGGCGGCCCGAAGCATGAGCATCACGCCGCCCAGCAGCAGGAACGACAGCAGCACGCCCAGCGTGTAGGCTGCGGCGCCGGTCATGCGGCTGCGACGCTCAGTGTGGGACGCAAATCCGGCCACTTTGAGACCCAAGACGGGCAGCACACAAGGCATCAGGTTCAGCAACAGGCCGCCCATCGCAGCCGCCAGCATCAGCTGCCAGCTCCAACGTGTAGCGGGCAATGCCGGTAACGCCTGGAGCGGCTGGCCTGACGCGTTCGGCCAGCCGCCTTGAAGCGAAAATTTGGCTTCTACCGGCGTGTCAGGGCCCTTCAGCACCGCATGCATCACCGAAGGGCTTTCGCTGCGCTGTGCTGAGAGCGGCAGGCGCAGCACGAGCTGAGCGCCTTTCCATTCGGCGCTCACCGCACCAGCGTGGTCGATCACGCCGGGCTCGGCGAGGAAGGGCTGGACGAGTTTGCCTTGCCATGCAGGTGGCAGGCCTTGCGCAGTGAGGACAAGAGTCGTCCCTTCGACCTTCGCGGTGCCGTTGAAGCCTGGTCTTTCGCGCGGCAGACTTCGCAGCACCTGCTCGAACCACCGGGACTGCTCGTCGGACGCGGCTGTGGAAGGCCAACGCAGCTCGAAGTCGCCTGCTTCCGGCACGCAGATGACCTTGCAGACCAACCATTCGGCGTGCAGCCGCAGCGTGGCCGGTGTTGCGAGCGAGGTCGGTAAGTGCAGCGGCACGGGCAGCAGCAGCCGCCCCTCATAGCCCTGGTTGACCAGCGGCCCGGCGGGCAGGCGGCTGGGCGCGGGCCAGGCGATGTCGCCAGCCACAAAGCCTGCCGGAAGCGTCCAGGTCAGAGTGGGCGGAGCGCCGGAGTCGCCGGGGTTCTTCCAGTAGGTGTGCCAGCCGGGCTGGTGGTCAATCACCAGACCCAGCCAAACAGAGACCCCCGGCCCACTGGCCACCGGACCTTGGGCGATCAGTTTCGCCCGCACGTGTTTGGTGACCACCACGCTCACTGCGTCGGAGCCGGCGATTGCCATCGGCGTCAGTGCCGCGAGACAAGCCATCGCCGCCAGGGCGCGAAGCCAGCGCGCAATCGCGCCCAAGCCTCGGCGCGAAGCCGGGAACCGCGCCGGCACCGATCAGCGCTTGGGGGATGCGGTGGCGGCAGGCGTGCTGCAACCGCATCCACCAGCGGCCTCAGCCTGCTTGGCCCTGACCTGGTTGGCGCGCCAGCGCCACAGCAGCACGGCGGCGGCCGCCAGGATGGCACCGCAGACCAGCGTGTCCCAGCCCATGGCCAGGCCTATGCCACCAGAGGCCAGCAGTGCCGCGATGGCGGGCACCGCCAGCGGTATTGCGCAACACGCCGCACAAGCGGCGACCAGTCCCAAACCAGTCAGCACTTTTTTCATGGGTCCCTCGTCAAAAAATGGGGTCCACGACCCCGACGAAGCGAATCTAGGACCTCAAGTGACTTGAGGTGCAAGTGCTGGTGAACCTTTGCCGTGTATCAATTCGTTCGGGCCGGCTGAGCGGCGATGATGGCCATGCCGATCAGAGCAACTGCGGCGCCCGCCAGGTCCCAGGAGGTGGGTCGGATGCCGTCGACCAGCCAGAGCCAAGCGATGGCCACGCCGATGTAGACGCCGCCATAGGCAGCGTAGGTCCGGCCCGCAGCCGCGCCGTGCAAGGTCAGAAGCCAGGCAAACAATGCCAAGCTGATTGCGGCGGGCAGCAACAGCCACGCTGATCGTTTCTCCACCAGCCACAAGTAAGGCAAGTAGCACCCGACGATCTCGGCCACGGCGGTGACACCGAAAAGCAGGAGCATTCGCAGTTCAGCCACAGCAGCGGCCCGGTTTTGCAGCCGGCGCTGAGGCCGAGGCGATGGGTTCCACGGAGGTTGCTGTGGTGTTTGTTGCGGTGGCAGGCATGGGCTGCAAGATGTCCTTCAGGATGGTGCAATGCCGTGCAGGGCCGCCATTGCAGGTGTCACTGCAGGACTCGACGAACTTGGTCAGGCTTTTCTCCAGCAAGGTGAGTTCGGTCATCTTGGCCCGCACGGTGTCCAAGTGCGCTTGTGCAACCTGCCGAGTTTCGCCGCAATCCCGCTCGGAGCTGCTGGAGATCGAAATCAACGCCTTGATATCGTCGATCGGGAAACCGAAGTCGCGGCAGTGCCGAACGAAGGTCAGCAGTTCGACCGAGGAATCGTCGTACATGCGATGGCCGCTGGCGCGGCGGCGAGCCTCTGGCAGCAAGCCGATCTCTTCGTAGTATCGAATGGTCGGGACGCTGCAGCCGGTGAGTTCCGACAGCCGTCCGATGTTCAGCAGACTTTCCGTTCCGGGATAAATCGTCATGGGCAATTCGACCTTTAGGTGGGGATTGTCGTTACGTTTTGCACACAAGGAGGGCTTGCACCTGCAGCGGCTTGAGGACTCACAGTGCTCTTCAACACCAACTAAGGCAAGCTGGAGAACACCATGACATTGACACTCCTCTTGGGGCCGATCCTGCTGGCTGCGGGCTGGGCAATCTGGACACGTCGCAAGCGGCGCCGGCCGCCACTGCCCCAGCAGATCCCCAGCACCTGCGATTGCGCCAAGAGCTGCAACATCGACCTCGCCAACGGAGGCCGTTGCGCGCCCACTGACGTGCAATGAACCCAACTTCGCCAAGCCCCTCCTCAAAAGCCTCCACTCTAAAACCTCAAGCCGCTTGAGGATCAAGGCTTGGGTCGCTGGTCACGACCAAGATCGGAATTTCGCCCCACGAGTTCAGCGAGCAAGTCTGTCACGGCACTGGCGCTTGAACCACTCGTGCATCGGAACGAACTGGCCGGTCTGCTCGTTCAGTATGCGAGCCTCCTGCGCGCCCCAATGCGGCCCCGGTCCTTCTGCCCGAAGTCTGTCAGTAAACACGGGGGCGAAGTCGCCATTTCTGATTCGGGTAGTCTTTCCTGTCTGGTGATTCGACAGTTCGAGGGCGGCCTTGTGCGAGGCCGCAAGTCCAACCTGCAGTTCCTTGTCCATGAATTCCTGCTCAGGCGAATCCCGGGTCGCGTGGAAGTCAAACAGCGGTTGAAGGGCTTTGCACCGGAAAGACCCCTGACAGGGAGATCCCGAAGCAGTCTGATCGGACCCGGGGCGATTCACTCGCCCGCAATTCCACTAGGTTGGGCAGAGCGATCACTTGCCGTTGTGCACGAATGGCAGAAGCGCCTTGACGAGTAGCGGTCAGAATTTGACCGTCATCAACGGCTAGCTGATCCCAGTCGAATGCACGTCTCTGTTGGATTGAGCTACCGCTATCGATTTGGATGGCCATCACGGCGATTGCTCCACCCAGCCAAGGTGGCGGACAGCCGCATCGAGTACTTCCTGGCCGATTTCCGTGAACGCAACGACGAAGACCTTTGAAGAACGGCACGATGTGGGGCACGAAGACGCGAGTAGCACTCGCGGCGGCGACCATCTTGCTGTTTGCAGTGAGCGGCAGCTTGATGTCGCCTGTTCGAGCCGTCGGAAGTCCGCATTGGGTCGGAAAGAGACACTCGGCATCCCGCCCGGCAGCAGACGCCCATCCTCGCAGACGGCTGCGCCTAGCGAAGCATCCCGCGCAAGGCGCCCAACAGCAAGCTGCTACTGCGCTCATCGATCGAAAAGTACACAAATGGACAGCGCGCCTCACGAGCCTTCGAAACGGCGAATGTTCAGGCGTTCATCGCGACTTTGAGAACCGCGCCAATCAACAGCATCGCCGCCATCACCTTCCCCCAGCGCCAGGTCGTGAACCAGTAGCGCCGGTTCACCCAAATGGCGCGATGCAGGCGTCCCAGACCGAGCAATACCGCCAGGGCAGTGACGAACGGCCCCATCAGGCCTACCGGCTTGGGCGCGTGCTGGATCAGCAGCACCCAAAGCAATGGCCACACGACTGCATCGACGGCCGCGAGCATGCGCCGGCCAGTCCAGTCAGGCGCGTCCGGCCGAGGTTCGCGAGCAATCAACAGCCACATAGTCTCTCCAAGTCGAACCGCATGGGCAGGTTCACAGCGTCCGCGCGGCTCGTTCAATCCCGTGATGTGCGCAGCGGGAGCCTGTCCGGATTTTGTGTGGGATCCACACCGGGCCGGCACGGCACGGAAACCATTCGTAAGAACTGTCATCCCTCAGAGCTCTTCCAAATGCCGATTCGGCTTTACACGTGCTCGCTCCTCTGCATACAAAAGGCACCTGCCCCAATTTCCGAGGGAGCCGCTTCCTTGACTGGAGGGGCTGTTTGCCCTCGGCGTCAGGTGCGTTGTTGAGCTGAACTCTGCCCCGCATTCGTCGGTCGCCGTGCGAGACCGAAAGCGCCGCGGGCAAGCACGGGCGCAAGGGCACCGTGGAATAAACGGAAGGGGCCCACCAGAGTGAAACGGAGGTGGGAAGGCAGCCGTTTATGCCGCGAAAGGCCCTCGCGCTCGTGCGCGCAGCGCTACGGTTCGCACGAGGGGCGACCGATGAATGCGAGGGAGGCCAACCAACCGAGGCCGATCGCCAGCCAGGCGAAGAAGCCCGCACCGGCATCGAAAATACATCCGCGCAACCTTCAACACCAGGCAGACCGGCAGGACGCGATGGGACGACAACGCCCCAAACGCCAATGTAACCATCGTCACAAGTTGGATACAGGCTGACCGTGGACACTGCAGGTGCTTCTGCTCTTGAATCCGGCTATCGCGGCCGCCCATCCTGGCAGGCCGTGACACAGCCGCCGCTCCGAGCGGTCCAACGGTCCTCACGACCCGCTGGAGCACGGATGAGCACTGACTTTCCACCACCCGCCGCCTCGAGTACGGCGGCGATCGAGGCGTCCCCGCCGTTGTCGAGGCGGCGCATGGATCGGATCGACGAACCGGCGCGCCCACTCGGCGCCAAGCGCGCAGCGTTGCAGTTGCGTCGCCAAAGCGCGCCGGTCCCAGTTGAAGCCCAAAACCAGCGCACCGGTACTGGTGAGCGAACTCTGGCCTCCCAGGACGCCACCGTCGCGTTCGCCCTGCGCGCGACGGCCTTCGGCCTGTTGATCGAGCGAACGCAACGACAAGCTGTCGGCACTCGCCTTGTGCAGACCATGGTGTTCGAGGACCAACCAGCGTTCGACCGCTGGTGCGACTCTGAGCCGATGCGGTTTGACGATCCTATGATGTACGACCGGCTTCGCCGTGAAGGCCATGATGCACTTGGCGGCCCACGGTGAAGCGACGAGCTTGGCCGCGCTGACGCGCTCGCCGCACTACGGCGCGCGCGTGATCGACATCCTGCCCGGCATCGGCGACGCCGATTCCACCGAGTCAGCCGTGGCGCTGTTTCGAGCGGCGGTCGCCGGCCTCGGTGCGGACGCCGGGGTGTTCATGAGCTACCTGCGAGACGATGCGACGCGAGCGTCGTACCGATCTCTATTGGCCTGCGATCCGGTATGGGGATCCGAGTACGCGCGACAGGGCTGGTTTGAGCACGACCCCTGGTTGCGTCACGCCGCCCATGAAACCGAGCCCGTACGATCCAGTGAACTGAAGCTGGCATCGGCCGACGAAGCAGCATTCTCAGCCGCCTCAGCCGCATTCGGCTTCGCCTCAGCAGTCATCGCGCCTGCACCGACCTGCGTCGGCCTCTCACGCGTGGGTGTGCTCTGCCTGGGCTCGCGACATGCGGACTTCTTCGACGACGAGGGGTATGCGAAAGTGCGTGTCCTCGCGCGCGCCCTGGCGATGGAACTTCACCGCTGGATGCTGCAGGCCATCCGGCGGGAGTTGCTGGCCAAATCGCGTTTGACCTCCGCAGACATCGAACTGCTGCGGCACGAGGAGGCTGGGCACAGCAGCAAGGTCATCGGACTGGCGCTGAACATCGAGGCCAAGACGGTCGACTGCCGGTTCCAGCGCGTCAGCGCCAAGCTCGATGCGCCCGACCGGCGCACCGCAGTTCGGATCGCACGCCTGTACGGGATCCTTTGAGCAGTACTGCAGAACTGCCCAGACGAGTCAGCCGTGACGCCGCCAGTCTTCGACCTCCGCCGCCACTGCCTCGTTCGTCAACGATGCCAGCCGAACAACCCGAACCTGTCCTCCCCATTCTGAGATCTCGGTGTGCGGGTCGATGAAGGTCGCGATGATTTCGGTCAGCGCGTCGGTCACCCTCCCAGAGTTGGTCAACGAGCGCCACTGCTCGATGGCAGCCGCATCCGGCGAGATGGCCGACGCCGAAATGGCCTGCAGCAGGTTGTTGATTTCGGCACCCATGGCCTGGAGTCGATCAGACCAAGCGAGCGCCCGCGCATTTAACGGAGCCTCCAGCTTGATGCTGATCGATCGATACAGCGCATCGCGCAACGCAGGAGGCAAAGCGACTCCGCCGAGGCCGGCCAGGCCCATGCGGATCCACACCGGTCGTTGTGGATCCAGTTTTCGCAGCGCATCGAGCAGGGCTGTCTCAAACGCCGCCTGAGTCGGTTGCAGATCACCCTCCAGCGTCAACCCCGGCACCAGGCGTTGCCCTGCCAGGGCCGTCAGGTCGATGACTTGTTCGCCTTGCTGCACTAGCCTGTCGACCAGGCGGCACAAGCCGCCTGCCGGAGGCGCCAAGAGTGGCCGAAAGGTCAGCGCCCGGGGCAGGACTTCAAGGCCCGCGCTGACCCAGCGTCGGTAGTTGATCCAGCCACCACCGAGCACATCGACCCTGAAGCCCGCGACTCTGAGCAGACCGGCCCAGGCCATGCTGTCCAGACCGCCGCGGTCGCAATAGACCAGCACAGCGTCGCCGGGTGAAAGCCGCTCTACCTGAGGCGCAAGGGTGGGTGGCATTGGGGGTGCGGCTTCGCCGGTCACCGCTGCGATGCTGCTTGCCATCGG
>CALRVU010000054.1:0-10780 GCA_943371685.1 Bordetella parapertussis
ATGTTCAGCAGGGCGGCAGGATAGTGGGCATCCGCCAGCGTGATCAGGTGACGCTGATCACGGTCCCCTTTCAACCACTGCCAAGCTGTGCCCGCCGCCGCCAGGGCCGGCTCAGGGCTGGCCAGCAAAGCCTGCGCGGCCGCGGTGCCTGCCACTTCGCGCCAGGCGCCTGCGCCGGCTGCCAGAACGGCTTGCGGCGATCCGAAAGCGGCCAGCAGTCGACGCACGCTCGCAGGGCCCAGGCCAGGCGTGCAATCAAGCTGCAGCCAGGCCAGGGTCTCGGCAGGCGCTGCGTCGTCCATGGCGCGCAAGCCTTGCCTTGGGAAGGCAGGTCAGGGTTGGGTGAAACGGTCACCCGAGCGCACAGGATCCTTCACGTTCAGGATCAGGGCGTAGGACACGCGCTCGAACACCCGGAACACGAACAACAAGCCATGTCGTTCATCGGGCAGCACCAGCATCGCGCCATTCGGGTCGGTGGGGTCGGTGCGCCGGGTGCCCGCGCGCCAGAGCGCCAGCATGTGGCCGCGCTCCATGCCGTCACGCAAGCCCCGGTTCAGCGTCACGATCTGGTTCTGGCCAGCGTTCAGGCTGTCGCCATAGACCGAGATGATGTGGCCTGCGATGTTGTTGCGGGGCGAATGCGGGGCGTAGGGATTGAAGTCCTTGGCAGGAAGCGGGGCGAGCCGGTCACCCACGCCGGCTTCTTCGCGCAACTGGGTGATCTGGAAGGTGGCCGGTGAGACCTCGCCGGCCGCCAAGGGGCGTGACTCGTCGGGCTTGGCCACCAGCTCGGCGCTGCCGACATGGCGGGCTTCATAGCCCAGGATCTCGCCGGTTTCAAGGTCAGTCAAGGGGCGAGGCTGGCGGAACAGCTGCCAGAGCCGGGCGCCGCTGACATCGCCGCGCACATAGGCCGTCTCGCCGCGCGAGAGCATTACACGGCCCTCTTGGGTGGCCACGATGCGCGGCGCCTGGTTGAGCTCGTCGGTCTCGAACACCACCGCATCGTTCAGGAAGGGCCCGATCAGATGCATCGGGACCGAGCTGATGGCATCGCCAACCATCGGCTCGCTGCGGATCCGGGGCGAGAGCCGGTCGTTGGGGCCCTCCACTGGCCGCGCCAGGCTCAGGCGAGCCCGGCCACCTGACTTGTCCAGGAACAGCATCTGCCCCGGGTAGATCAGGTGCGGATTGCGGATTTGGTCGAGATTCATGCCCCAGAGCTCAGGCCAGCGCCACGGCGACTTGAGGAACAGCTTGGAGATGTCCCAGAGCGTGTCGCCCTTCTTGACGGTATAGCTGTCCGGCGCATCCGGGGCCAACTCTGACAGCGGGACACCGGCTTGCGAGACTTGCTGCGCCGTGGCCCGTTGCCCGGCGCTGATGGGGAAGTCGGTTGCCAGTGCAGGGCTGGCGAACAGGGCCGCCAGGCTCAAGGCGACCGGGCTGGACCAGGAAAACAACAGATCAGACGTACGACGCATGAATGGACACTCCCGGGCGATGAGCCGGAAATCTTTGACGGTGCAACAATTCCGGTCGGCGTGCAGCGAATCCATCAATTTCGCTGCGTGCGTGACCATCGGCGGGCAATGCTGAGAAAGTTCAGCAAATTCTGCCCCTAAACCCTTGATGTCGCAACGAATTCGGCCAAACAATCCCCCTTCGCGCCCTGCGCGTTTGCAACCGGACGTTGCGCAAGCTCCACATGGGTCGCATTCCAGCGGCCCGCTGATCCCTCCCGAACATGGCCCTGCTCCCAATTCTTCGTTATCCCGATCCGCGTCTGCACACCGTGGCCACCCCGGTGGTCGAGGTCGACGACGCCATGCGCCAGTTGATCGACGACATGCTTGAAACCATGTACGAGGCCGAGGGTGTGGGCCTGGCCGCCACCCAGGTCAATGTGCATCAGCGCCTGATCGTCATGGACACCTCCGAAGAGCGCAACGCGCCCAAGGTGCTGATCAATCCTGTGCTGCTCAACAAGAGTGAGTTGATGACGGTGGGCGATGAGGGCTGCCTTTCGGTGCCCACCATCTATGACGAAGTGCAGCGCCACGCCCGCGTCACCGTCCAGGCACTGGACCGCCATGGCCAGACCTACCAGTTTGATGCCGAAGGCTTGACGGCCGTCTGCGTCCAGCACGAGATGGATCACCTGATGGGCAAGGTGTTCGTCGAGTACCTGAGCCTGCTCAAGCGCCAACGCATCAAGACCAAGATGCTGAAGAAGACCCGCGATGAGCAGACCGGGCGCTGATCTGGCCTCGGCATCGGCGGCGCCCGGACTTCGCGTCGGTTTCGCCGGTACGCCGGAGTTTGCGGCAGTGGCCTTGCAAGCGCTGAGTGCTGCGGGTTTCACCATTCCGCTGGTGCTCAGCCAGCCTGATCGGCCCGCCGGCCGCGGCATGAAGCTCAGCCCCTCGCCCGTCAAGGCGCTGGCCATGAGCCTGGGGGCGCCGGTGGCGCAGCCCCGCAGTCTGAGGCTGGACGGCAAGTACCCCGCGGATGCGGCCGAGGCGCGCGATGCCCTGCAGCAAGCTGATCTGGACGTGCTGGTCGTGGCCGCCTACGGCCTGATCCTGCCACGCTGGGTGCTGGAGTTGCCGCGCCTGGGCTGCCTCAACATCCATGCCTCGCTGCTGCCGCGCTGGCGCGGTGCGGCGCCCATCCATCGGGCCATCGAGGCTGGCGATGCCCGCACCGGCATCACCATGATGCAGATGGACGAAGGCCTGGACACGGGCGCCATGCTCAGCGTGGCGGAGGTCGAAATCGGGCCAGCCGACACCACGGCCAGCCTGCATGACCGGCTTGCCGCGCTGGGTGGCGAGGAGATCGTTTCCGCCCTGCAGGCCCTGCAAGCCGGTCCGATGAACCCGACACCGCAGCCCGCAGAAGGCGTCAACTACGCCCACAAGATCGACAAGGCCGAGGCCGCGATCGATTGGCGCCTGTCGGCAGAGGGCCTGGCTCGACGAGTTCGGGCCTTTGATCCCTTTCCAGGTGCCAGCTTTGCTTGGAACGGCGAGTTGATCAAGGTCTGGCAGGCCAGCGCGGCTGCGGGCGAAGCGCAGGAGCCGGGCACGGTGCTGGCTGCAGCAGCCGGCGGATTTTCGGTGGCCTGTGGCCAGGGCCGTCTGCTGGTGCAGCAAGTGCAACGCCCCGGCGGAAAGCGCATTCCGGCGGCGGCACTGGTGCAGGCCTTCCCGGCGCTGGTGGGAAGCCGCCTGGCCGTGTCGACGGATTGAACTTTGGCCCGGCGGCCTCATCTGAACGGTTCGGTTGATCGAGTTGATCGGCCACCCACTCTCTGAAGGACCCTCGCACCATGTTCAACCTGATGAAGACTGCCGTGCTGATGGCGGCCATCACCGCGCTGTTCATGACCATCGGCCGCTTGCTGGGCGGCCAGGCCGGCATGATGCTGGCGCTGGTCGTGGCCCTGGGGATGAATTTCTTCAGCTACTGGTTCTCTGACAAGATGGTCCTGCGCATGTACAACGCGCGGGAGGTCGATGCCAGCAGTGCGCCGCAGTTCTACCGCATGGTCGAAGAGCTGGCGCGCAAGGCTGAACTGCCCATGCCCAAGGTCTACCTGATCGACGAGGCTGCGCCCAACGCCTTTGCCACCGGCCGCAATCCTGAACATGCCGCCGTGGCTGCCACCACGGGCATCCTGCGCGTGCTCAACGAGCGTGAGCTGCGCGGCGTGATGGCTCACGAGCTGGCCCACGTCAAGCACCGCGACATCCTCATCTCCACCATCAGCGCCACCATGGCCGGCGCCATCTCGATGCTGGCCAATTTCGCCATGATCTTTGGTGGCCGCGACAGCGAGGGCCGGCCGGTCAACCCCATCGTGTCCATCTTGGTGATGCTGCTGGCCCCGCTGGCCGCCAGCCTGATCCAGATGGCCATCAGCCGCTCGCGCGAGTTTGAAGCCGACCGTGGCGGTGCCGAGATCTCCGGCGATCCGCAAGCCTTGGCTTCAGCCTTGCAGAAGATCCACCGCGTGGCCCAGGGCCTGCCGCTCGAGACCACCGAGCGCCACCCCGAAACCGCACAGATGATGATCATGAATCCGCTGTCGGGCGGCGGTCTGCGCGGCCTGTTCTCCACCCATCCGGCCATGGAAGAGCGGGTCGAGAAGCTGCTGGAGATGGCGCGCGGCATGTCGCGCTGACCGCTGGGCGTTCCTGCGTGGTGGTCAGCCTCCCGGCGGCAGTCACTCAAGTGCATGGCCAAGCGCGCCGATAAAGGGGGACGAATCCCCTTTGATCCCAGCCTGCTCAACCCACCATGCGCCGTTTCCTGTCTGTTCTGCTTCTGGTCAGCCTGCTGGCGGGCTGTGATCAGCTCGGCATCGAATCCGCCACGGTCGTGGCCGAGAAGCGGGGTGCGGACGGCAAGGCGATCGGCGCTGCCTGTCGTCATGCGGGCCGGGCCATTGAAGATTGCTACACGCTGAACAAGAAGGCCGAGAAAGCCTCGGTCTATGCAGGCTGGCGCGAGATGGACGACTACATGCGCGAGAACAAGCTCGAGCCCGTGGTGCCGGTCATCAAGCCGGAAGAGCCCAAACCCAAGCCCAAACCTCCGGCTGAGGGTGAGGATGCTGCAGATGCTGAGGCCGCCGCTGATGCGGGGGATGCGAAGTCGGGCGGCAAAGGCCACGCCAAAGCTGCTGGCGGGCACTGAGAGGCTAAGAGTCTTTCACCCATGCTCGCTTTGCACCTCCAAACTCCCCCGCTCGTCGTTGCAAATGCTCGCCATAGCACGAGCTATGGCTGTGCTTTGCGCCTAGATCGGAGGCGCTTGGAGGCGCCCTTCGAGCACGGCCGAAAAACTCTCAGCCTCTGAGCCCTGCTTGAGTTTCGCGCCGGCACGGCAGACGGCCGGGTGCGCCATAGGACAATGGCGCCATGCAAGCACTCGCGCCCGTCTGGCGTCATCCTGAATTTCAACGGGGCGCCCGTGACATGACCGGCATTGCTCTGGGCGTGGGCGCCTGGGGTCTGGTCACCGGCGTGGCCATGATCAAGACCGGCCTGGGCTTGCCGCTGTCGCTGATGATGTCGCTGTTGGTGTTTGCCGGCAGCGCACAGCTGGCCGCCTTGCCGTTGATCGTGGCCGGCGCGCCGATCTGGGTGGTCTGGGCCACGGCAGCCTGCGTCAACCTCCGCTTCGTGATCTTCAGTGCGGGCTGGCGGCCCTATTTTGGTCATCTGCCGCGGGGCCAACGCCTGCTGCTGTCCTATTTCACGGCCGATCTGAACTACGTCTGCTTCATGCGGCGGTTTCCGCAGCCTGAGCCGTCCCCCGAGCAATTGCCTTATTTCTGGGGCGGGGTGGCCGTCAACTGGACGGCCTGGCATGTGCTCTCCTTGACCGGCATTTTTCTGGCCGACCGCATTCCCACCGAATGGGGCCTGGGCTTTGCGGGCATCCTGGCCTTGCTCGGGCTGACAGCGTCACTGCTGTCGGATCGCGCGACCTGGGTGGCCGCGGTCGTGGCGGGCTGCGCCTCGGTGGCCGCCTATGCCCTGCCGCTCAAGCTCAACATCGTGGTCGCGATTGCCGCCGCCGTGGCGATGGGCATCCTGCTGGATCACATGCAGCCGCAGGCGGCCAGGAAGGTGGCGCCATGAGCTTCTGGGAAGGCGTCATCACCATCCTGGGCCTGGCGTTGATCACCGTGCTGACCCGCGGCTTCTTTCTGCTGCCGGAGCGTGAGGTTCCCATTCCCGCCTGGCTGCGCGAGGCTTTGCGCCATGCGCCGCTGGCAGCGCTGGTGGCCGTGGTCGTGCCCGAGATCGTCATGACCCAGGGGCGGTTGATCAGCACCTGGCAAGACCCTCGATTGTTTGCCGCTGCCGCTGGCGCACTGTGGTTCTGGCGCCAGCGTGGCATTCTGGGCACCATCGTCTGTGGCACCGCCGTGCTGCTGGCGCTGCGCCTCGGGCTGGGCTGGTGACGCGCCAGGGCGCCAGCTGTTTCTCGCCTCTCGTTTCTTTCATCACTTGCAACTCACAAAACGCTGCCATGAACGTGATTCGTTTTTCTGATCTGGTCGCCCAGGGCAAAGTCCAGGGCCAACGCGTCTTCATCCGTGCCGACCTGAACGTGCCCCAGGACGACGCCGGCAACATCACCGAAGACACCCGCGTGCGCGCCTCGGTGCCCTGCATTGAGCTGGCGCTGAAGGCCGGTGCCGCCGTGATGGTCACCAGCCATCTGGGCCGGCCCACCGAGGGCGAGTTCAAGCCTGCGGACTCGCTGGCTCCGGTGGCCGTGCGCTTGTCCGAACTGCTCGGTCGCCCTGTCAAGCTGGTCAGCGACTGGGTGGACGGCGTGACCGTGGCCCCGGGCGAGGTGGTCTTGCTTGAGAACTGCCGCGTCAACAAGGGCGAGAAGAAGAACAACGAAGCGCTGGCCCGGAAGATGGCCGCGCTCTGCGACATCTATGTCAACGACGCCTTTGGCACCGCCCATCGCGCCGAGGCCACCACCTATGGCATCGCCGAGTTTGCCAAGGTGGCCTGCGCCGGCCCGCTGCTGGCGGCCGAGATTGACGCCATCACCAAGGCGCTGGCCCAGCCGCGCCGTCCCTTGGTGGCCATCGTCGCCGGCTCCAAGGTGTCGACCAAGCTGACCATCCTGCAGGCCCTGTCCAGCAAGGTTGACGGCCTGATCGTTGGTGGCGGCATCGCCAATACCTTCATGCTGGCCGCCGGCCTGAAGATCGGCAAGAGCCTGGCCGAGAAGGACCTGGTTGGTGAGGCCACTGCCGTCATCGCCGCCATGAAGGCCCGCGGCGCGGCCGTGCCCATCCCTGTGGATGTCGTCTGCGCCAAGACCTTCTCGGCCGATGCCGTGGCCACCGTCAAGGCGGCTGATCAAGTCGAGGACGACGACCTGATCCTCGACATCGGCCCGCAGACTTCGGCCATCCTGGCTGCGCAGCTCAAGGCGGCCGGCACCATCGTCTGGAACGGCCCGGTCGGCGTGTTCGAGTTCGAAGCCTTCTCGCACGGCACCGAGGCCATTGCCCGCGCCATTGCCGCCAGCGACGCCTTCAGCATCGCTGGTGGTGGTGACACGCTGGCCGCGATTGCCAAGTACGGCATCGAAAAGGACGTGGGCTACATCTCCACCGGCGGCGGCGCCTTCCTGGAAGTGCTGGAAGGCAAGACCTTGCCTGCGCTGGAGATTCTGGAAAAGCGCGCGGCCGCTTGATCGATTCGCGCCGCGCCAGCATGGTGCGGCGCCCCAGGCAGGACGGTGCGCGTTGCACCGTCCGCCGGCATTTCCGACAGATCGGGCATTGGCTCATGCGAATTTTGCATTGTGTGGAAATTACTCACAATGTGAAAGATTCGCTGCGCTAACCTGCGACCTCCCGCAGGAGGTTTTGCACCATGTCCCCACACGATCTGTCCCCGGCTGAGCGGGCTTTGCGCGACGCCGCCATTGACTATCACCGCAGCCCGACCCGCGGCAAGATCTCGGTCAACGCGACCAAGCCGCTGCTGAACCAGCGAGATCTGTCGCTCGCCTATTCGCCAGGGGTTGCCTATCCTTGCCTGGCCATCGAGCAGGATCCGGCCCTCGCCGCCGATTACACATCCCGCGCCAATCTGGTCGGCGTGATCACCAACGGCACTGCCGTGCTGGGCCTGGGCAACATCGGCCCGCTGGCGTCCAAGCCGGTGATGGAAGGCAAAGGCTGTCTGTTCAAGAAGTTCGCCGGCATCGATGTGTTCGACATCGAACTGGCCGAGAACGATCCGGACAAGCTGGTCGAGATCATTGCCGCCATGGAGCCCACGCTGGGTGGCGTGAACCTCGAGGACATCAAGGCCCCCGAGTGCTTCTACATCGAGAAGAAGCTGCGCGAGCGGATGCAGATTCCGGTCTTTCACGACGACCAGCACGGCACGGCCATCATCTCGGGTGCAGCCCTGCTCAATGGCCTGGAACTGGTGGGCAAGCCCATCGGTGAGGTCAGGCTGGCAGTGTCTGGCGCCGGCGCGGCGGCCATCGCCTGCCTGGATCTGATGGTCGGCCTGGGCGTCAAGCCCGAGAACATCTACGTCTGCGACTCGAAGGGCGTGATCCGCAGCCAGCGCGCCGATGCCCTGGCCGGCAAGCTCGACGAATCCAAGCAGCGCTACTGCCAGAACACCCCGCTGGCCACGCTGGCCGAGGTGGTGGACGGCGCCGACGTGTTCCTGGGCTGCTCCACCGCCGGCGTGCTGACGGCCGAGATGGTCAAGACCATGGCCCGCCAGCCCATCATCCTGGCACTGGCCAATCCCGAGCCCGAGATCCGGCCCGAACTGGCCAAGGCAGCGCGGCCTGATTGCATCATCGCCACCGGCCGCTCGGACTATCCGAACCAGGTCAACAACGTCCTGTGCTTCCCCTACATCTTCCGTGGTGCGCTGGATTGCGGCGCCACCCGCATCACCGAGGCCATGAAGCTGGCCTGCGTGCGCGAGATCGCCGCCCTGGCCAAGGCCGAGGCCTCGGACGAAGTGGCGGCGGCCTATGCGGGCAAGGAGCTGAAGTTCGGCCCTGACTACCTGATCCCGACGCCGTTTGACGCCCGCCTGATCCTGCGCATTGCACCGGCTGTGGCAGCGGCAGCGGTGGAGAGCGGCGTGGCCACCCGGCCCATCACCGACATGGCTGCGTACCGCGAGTCGCTCGGTCGCTACGTCTACCAGACCGGCATGTTCATGCGCCCGGTGTTCACGGCGGCCAAGGCCCAGCCGGCCCGGGTGGTCTATGCCGAGGGTGAGGACGAACGCGTGCTGCGCGCCGTGCAGGTGGTGCTCGATGAGGGCCTCGCCAAGCCGATCCTGATCGGCCGCCCGGCGGTGGTCGCCATGCGCATCGAGCGAGCCGGATTGCGCTTGCGCCCTGGGGTCGACTTTGAATTGGTTGATCCCGAAGACGACCCGCGCTACCGCGCCTGCTGGGAGGCCTATCACCAGATGATGGGCCGCGATGGTGTGTCACCCGAGGCGGCCAAGGCGGCGCTGCGCCGCTCCAACACCTTGATCGCCAGCCTGCTGCTCAAGCGCGGCGATGCCGACGCCATGCTCTGCGGCCTGGTCGGGCGCTTTGATGCCCACTTCGACCACGTCAAGACGGTCATCGGTGCCCGCCCGGGCTCGGGTGTGATGGCGACCATGAACGCGCTGATGCTCGAAGAACACACCCTGTTCATTGCCGATACCTTCGTCAACGAATTGCCCGACGCGCAAGAGCTTGCCGAGATCGCGCTGATGGCCGCCGACGAAGTGCAGCGTTTCGGCCTGCCGCCCAAGGTGGCCTTCCTCAGCCACTCGATGTTTGGCAGTTCCAGCCGGCCCAGTGCCCAGCGGGTGCGCGCCGCGCGCGAGCTGTTCGTCAAACGGGCGCCGCAGATCGAGTGCGACGGCGAAATGCATGGCGACGCGGCCCTGTCCGAGCCCATCCGCCGAGCCGTGCTGCCCGAGACCACGCTGAGCGGCGCAGCCAATGTGCTGGTGCTGCCCAACATCGACGCCGCGAACATCCTGTTCAATGTGCTCAAGGTCACTTCGGGTCACAACGTCACCGTCGGCCCGATCCTGCTGGGCGCGGCGGCGCCGGTGCACATCCTCACGCCATCGGCCACCATGCGCCGGGTCGTCAACATGACGGCGCTGGCCGTGGCTGACGTGGCTGCGCAGCGCGGGGTCAAGCTGTAATCAAGCTGTAACTCCGCAGCCCGTTCGGTGCGGATAATCAGCGGATTCAGTTGCCGTGCGTCGTGCGGTGCTGCACAACCAGGAGACTCGTTCCATGCCCCGCGCCACGAAGATTGTTGCCACCCTCGGCCCGGCCTCCAGCGATGCCGAGGTGCTGGAGCGCCTGCTCATCGCGGGGGTCGACGTCGTGCGTCTGAACTTCAGCCACGGCAAGGCGCAAGACCACATCGACCGGGCCCGGCTGGTGCGTGAATGCGCCGCCCGCGTGGGCAAGACCGTGGCGCTGATGGCCGACCTGCAAGGCCCGAAGATCCGGGTGGGCAAGTTCGCCGAGGGCAAGGTCATGCTCGAGAAGGGGCAGGCCTTTGTGCTGGACGCTTCGCGCACCGAGCCCGGTGACATCGAGGGCGTGGGCCTGGACTACAAGGAGCTGCCACGCGATGTGAAGCCCGGCGACACCTTGCTGCTCAATGATGGCTTGATCGTCTTGATCGTCGACCGGGTGCAGGGCGACTGCGTCCACACGCTGGTCAAGATCGGTGGCGAGTTGTCCAACAACAAGGGCATCAACAAGCAGGGTGGCGGCCTGACCGCCCCGGCCTTGACCGCCAAGGACATGGACGACATCAAGACGGCGATGAGCTTTCGCTGCGACTACCTGGCGGTGAGCTTTCCCAAGAACGCCACCGACATGGAAATGGCCCGCCAACTGGCCAATGTGGCCGGCGAGCCCTGGCGCCACAAGCCGGCGATGATCGCCAAGATCGAGCGCAGCGAGGCGATTCCTCACCTCGAAGCGATCCTGCGTGCCAGCGACGGCATCATGGTGGCCCGTGGCGACCTGGCGGTGGAGGTGGGCAATGCGGCGGTGCCTGCACTGCAGAAGCGCATGATCCGCATGGCCCGCGAGCTCGACAAGATTGCCATCACCGCCACCCAGATGATGGAGTCGATGATCCTCGCGCCGGTGCCGACCCGCGCCGAGGTGAGCGACGTGGCCAATGCGGTGCTCGACGGCACCGACGCCGTGA
>CALRVU010000055.1:0-10589 GCA_943371685.1 Bordetella parapertussis
ACACGATCGCCCGGGATGCAACACTGGGCGCATTGTTCTATGGTTCACAACCTTGAGTTGCACCGCCGCAGCCGCCAAACTTCCAGACCCCAACCATTGCAGCTGACCATGCTCGTGCACCCTGACTTCTCGCACCGCGCCACCGTGACGGCGGACGAACACCTCTGGGTGCCCTCACCGCAAAGCGGCGTGGCGCGGGTGATGCTGGACCGCTTGGGCGCCGAGCAGGCGCGGGCCACCAGCCTGGTGCGGTACGCGCCGGCGTCGCACTTCCCAGCGCATGGCCACCCCGGCGGCGAGGAGATCCTGGTGTTGTCCGGAACCTTTTCGGACAACAGCGGCCACCACGGACCGGGTTGGTACCTGCGCAACCCGCCGGGCTCGGCCCACCAACCCTCGAGCGCCGAAGGCGCGCTGATCTTCGTGAAGCTCTGGCAAATGCCGGCAGACGACACGCGCACCGTGCGCATCGACACCCGTGACGCCGGGGCCTGGCGGCATGACGGGCCGCGCCAGGTCTGCCCGCTGCACCAGACCGACCATGAGCAGGTCAGCCTGCTGCGGCTGCCACCGGGCCACGCCCTGCAGCCTGACGCGCAATGCGGTGCCGAGATCCTGGTGCTGGAAGGCCAGTTGGTCGACGATGCCACCGAGCTCGGCCCTTTGGGCTGGCTCAGGCTGCCGCCTGGCGACACCTCAGAACACCGCGCCGACGCCTCTGGCGTCACGCTGTATCTGAAAACCGGTCACCTGGCCGGGCTCGTCACATGACCACCAACTGCGCCCGCATCGTCATCGTCGGCGGTGGTCTGGCCGGCCTGGTGGCGGCCTGGCGACTCCAGCAGCACGGCGTGCGCGACATCGTGCTGCTGGAAGCGCGCGCCACGCTGGGTGGCCGCATCCTCTCGGTCGATGCCCGAGGATCGCGGGTGGATGCGGCGCAATCCGCGCTCGATCGCTTCGACCTCGGTCCCAGCTGGTTCTGGCCGGCGATGCAGCCGCAACTCGACCGGCTGCTTGCCGAGCTGGGCCTGACGAGCTTCGAGCAGTTTGAGGAGGGTGACCTGCTCGTCGAGCGATCGGCGCAGCTGCCGCCACAGCGCATGCGCGGCCATGCCAGCGATCCGCCGTCGATGCGGCTGGCCGGTGGCACGGGTGCCTTGGTCGCCGCCTTGCATGCTCGCCTTGATCCCGCGATCGTCCGCACCGCACACGCCGTGCGCCGCCTGCACCGCGAGGCCAGTCATGTCGAGCTGACGGTCGATGATGCCGCCGGCCAGGCCGCGACCTGGCAGGGCGAGCAAGTGCTTCTGGCACTGCCTCCTCGGCTGGCTGTGAACCGGCTGGTGTTCGATCCGCCGCTGCCGCCTGATCTGGCGCGCCGCTGGCAAGGGACGCCGACCTGGATGGCACCCCATGCAAAGTACGTGGCGATCTACGACTCGCCGTTCTGGCGCGAACAGGGGCTGTCCGGCAGTGCACGCAGCGGTGCCGGGCCGATGGGCGAGATCCATGACGTCTCCATGCCGGGCGGTCACGCAGCGCTGTTCGGATTCCTCGGCGTGCCGGCGCGGGTGCGCCGCCAGGTCAGCGACGAGGTGCTGCGCATGCACTGCCGGGCCCAGCTCGTCCGGCTGTTTGGCGAGCAAGCTGGTGCGCCCTTGGGCGACGCCTTGCAGGACTGGGCCGCCGACGCGCTGACCGCCAGCGACGACGATCAAGACGCCGCGGGCCACCATGCCGCGGCGCCGCCGAGCAGCGCTGGCGCAGGTGCATGGCAAGGCCGTCTGATCGGCATCAGCAGCGAATGGTCGCCACAGTTTCCGGGCTATCTGGCCGGGGCGGTCGATGCCGCCGAGCGCGGTGTCCGGCAATGTCTGGACGGCATCGATCTCGACTCAAGGGGTTCGGACCGATGAAGCCGACCCACCCCGCGATGCCGGTGGCTGGCGCAGAACAGTCATCGCCGGCGTTCCCTCCCAGTGCACGCATCCGTCATGCGGGATCGGGATCACCGCAGGGCGCCCGTCGCGTTGGCACCAGCAGTGCGGTCCACCCCATGCCCAGCCGCCCCAGTGCGGGCAAGTCCAGCAGGGGCGGTCACCATCAGTCAGTTGGGGGAATGTCATGCTGAGAGTGTGCCGACGCCCTGGCTCACAGCATGCGCCTTCAATCTGCGCGCTGCCGGCATCGGTCGCGGCACCGTGCAAGCTGCCTGATCAGTACGCGCCCATGTAGTCCTTCTTGCCGATCTGAATGCCGTTGTGCCGCAGGATGGCGTAGGCCGTGGTGACGTGAAAGAAGAACTGCGGCAATCCGTAGTGGGCCAGATAGGCTCGGCCGCTGAACTTCCTCTCCTTGGGCGTGCCAGGGCGCAGGACGATCTCGCGCTTGTCGCTGCCGTCGAACTGTGCAGCCTGCAGGCTGTCCAGGAACATCAGGCTCTCGTCCAGCAAGGCGGTCAGGTCGGCAAAGCTCTTCTCTTGCCCTTCACTGGCAGGAACCGCAACCCCTGCAAGACGGGCAGAGATGCCGCGCGCAAAGTCGGCCGCAATCTGCACCTGCTTGAGCAAGGGAAACATGTCGGGGAACAGCCGCGCTTGCAGGTATGCATCGGGCTCGACGGCATGGGCAGCGGCATGTGCCTCAGCCTTTGCCAGCACGGCCTTCATTGCATTCAGCATTTGCTTGAAGACTGGAACCGATTGGATGTACATGTCTGAGCTCATGGTTCTTGTCCTGCTGGTGGTGTGGAACAAAGCGCCGACGAAGGCGGCGCGCTGGCTGGATTGTCGGGCTGGGACTGGGGCTCGGGCGCATGCCATGCATCGGCACGCGGGCAGCTCTTCGCATCTGCCATCGGTGTGATGATCGCGGTGGCCGTGCCGGGCGCTGCAAATCGGATGCAGCAGATGCTTGTTGGGTCTGCGCGGTCGAGCAGTCCAGATCGACATCGATTCGTGCGGTCGGTCTGCAGTTCGATCATGCGACCTGGCGCTGCCGACCCAGTGCGGGCTTCGTGTCGGCTCAGTTCATGGGCCCAAAGCAGTCAGCCCAGCGGGATGCCTTGAACCGCCAGCGATCTGCCTTTGAGGCGGTCGTCTTCGGACACTTCCCGGACAGCGAAATTTGGTCCAGCGTAGGCGAACAGTTCAGCTTCCGTCTGAAACTCAGCCTCGGCCAAAACGAGTCCCGAAAGGGAACCTTGGAATTCGTCGACGACCAAGTAGATGCCATCAATCGGTTCGAGGCGATGTCGAGGCTTCCGGATTTTTACACCGCTCAAGGACTTGGGCAGCACAGCGAACTCATCTTCAGGCAAGTAGTTCGACGTAATGAGTCGAGTGTGCGAATCGACATCGTTTTTGCAGGTCAGCCTGAGCATGGGTTCACCGCCATTCGTGGGGCGCGCCTCGCGCAGCCTCAATCGGGCACCGGTCACGTAGAGGTCGGCAATGCTCTCAGTGCGCGCAACGCGTTCCTTTGGCACCTCGCGACAAAGCCAGCGACGTTCCCGCTCCACCGAGGTATAGCGTGCCCGGGGGAAACCCAGCTTCCGAGCGAGATCAAGATCGATGCGCATTTGCCTCCCGAAAGTCGACTACCGCAATTGATCGAACCTGACCAAAGGCTGGTTTACCTAAAAGTTCTAGGTTGGACCGCTAGTGCCCGCACTCCTAAATCGTGAGGACCTGCGGAAGCAGCTTGCGATCACATGCCCCGAGGCTCGCAAAATTCTCCCGCCCCTGCCGAAGCGAGATGTGATTCGGGCCGGATTCTTCATCAGGCTCGCCGAGCCCCAAACCATCGTCTTCCCAGGAGCAAACTGAAGCTGACGGTCGCGACCGCGCGGTTGTGGCGGCGATCTGCCGACTGCGGAAACACTTCAAATTGACGTGCCACGCACGTAGATCGACTCGAACGTCGACGAGAGTTCTTGGAGTTCTGCCTCAAGGTAGGAAACAGTTGAGATGCCGGCCAGCCATTCCAGAAATCGATCCTCGGTGAAATAGGCTCGCAGCATCCCGAGTGCCGCCGCACGATTCTCTGCAGCAATAAAGGCCTCAGCCGGCGGCGAGCCACCATCGGCAGTGTCTGCAAGTTCGGGCTTGAGACAGTGCGACCACTCCCAGCCAATGTAGGGACGTGCGTCCAGTGAGAACTCTGACGGCCATTGCACAGTGCCGTTCAAGATCTCGTGCGCTCCGAGAAGCCAGACCAGAACTTGAGCTCGCCAGTGCGGCGACTGGATGTCAAGGACTGACCGCAGCCACGCCTCGATCGCAGACTCCGGCAAGTACTTCAGGCAGAAGAACAAGGAGGCTGAGAGGTCTCCGCTGGCATCCCACCAAATCCAAACCTTCATCGGATTGTTGTTCGACCGGCACAACACGTTGCCAATGGTGATGTCCGAGCCATTCCAGCATTCGCTGTCCATGATGGATCGACCAAGTGTCAACAGCACATCATCCTGAAAGCCACTGTACGGCTCGTGGTGCATGCCCGTGGGGTAGATGGCCATGAACCCGGTGATCAGGGACTCCAGCAAGTATGAAACGTGTGCCTCATGGCTGCGCGGTACAAGCCGCCCGAGCAGATAGTGGTACCAGATGTGCCATTCCCTCATGGGCCCGAAGGAACTGGTTCCGCTCGCGATTTCGACGAGCGGCTTCTGAAGCTCGTAGACGGAAACCTCATCAAGATCGCCCAGCAGTTCGGGAAACATCTGACGCTCAACGCCCATAGACCAAGCTTCGCCCATTGGCTCGGACGGCTTGCGGAAGTGCTCACATAGGCGCTCAAGCGCAGCTTGGTCGGCACCGGTGCCCGGTGTCCAAAGGAAATGTGTCATCGCATCTTGCAGGGGCATGCGTGCCTAGCCTACCCGAAAGCCGCCGTCCGTGACCGGCTGATAGTGGCCGTCACCCGGCCTTTTGGGTGGTCGGAGTTGACTGTCAGCAACCGATGCACAGCAGCCTTGTCGCAACCGGTTCATGCTTCGCCATGAGTCAGTCGGACCGGCTCCGTGGCGCGCATCGGCAACAACGCTTCCCCGCCCGATCCGGGATACTTGGCACCACGCTGCGGATCCAAGCCGAAGTGGCGCTGTGCGCTTTCGGCGGCCCCACACCCAGCTTTTCCTTTCGCCCGCGTCAGTTTCAGATCCGGCCCGGCCCAACACTCCAATCGACACCGAGTTGCAACGTCGGTTGCCGAAACACCACTCTGCAGCCGACACAGCGCCGGAAAATTCGACACAGAGTTGCCAAACGACACACAGTCAGCATGCTCCGCTACCTCACCATCCCCGTCACCCCCTTCGCCCAGAACTGCTCGCTGGTCTGGTGCGATGAAACCCAGGATGCCGCCTTGATCGATCCGGGCGGTGGCCTGCCTGAGCTGAAGGCCGCAGTGGCCCGGCTGGGGCTCAAGCTGACCGCCTTGTGGCTGACCCATGCCCACATTGACCATGCCGGCGGCACCGGCCAGCTGGCGCGCGAGTTGGGTCTGCCCATCATCGGCCCGCATCCGGGCGACCAGTTCTGGATCGACGGTCTGGCCCAGCAGAGCAAGATGTTCGGCTTTCCGCCGGCCGAGCCCTTCACCCCCAGCCGCTGGCTGGCCGATGGCGACACGGTGGCGCTGGGCAAGACGGAGGTGCTGGTGCGCCACTGCCCCGGCCACACGCCTGGCCATGTGGTGTTCTTCCATGCCGGTGCGCAGCGCTGCTTTGTGGGCGATGTGCTGTTCGCCGGCTCGATCGGCCGCACCGACTTTCCGGGCGGCGACCACGACACGCTGATCGCCAGCATCACCCAGCGGCTGTGGCCCATGGGCGACGACACGGTGTTCATCCCCGGCCACGGCCCCGAGAGCAGCTTTGGTCGTGAACGACGCACCAACCCCTACGTGAGCGGGACCTGATGGGCGGCGACCCGGTGTGACATGCGGCACAAGGCCGCATCGGGTGGGCCACACGAAGGTGAATAAGTCACAGATCGCAGTGTGCAGACTACCCTCAATCTGAGGATGAAGTTTCCTAAGCTGTGAACCAAGCCGACAACTTCTGTGCAAGGGCGTTCGGCTACACCTTCAGGGAGCCACTCATGTTTGAACGTCACGTACCGCAACTGTCCTCGGCCATCGCGCCAGCCCTCCACGCGGCCTCCACCGCAGCCTCCTGGTCGGGCGTCGGCCGGGCCATCTCCTATCGCGGCCCCGAGCGCCGGGGTGGTGCAGCGCTGATGGCCCGCCTGATGGCGCTGGCCCTCGATGAAATCGATTACGGCATGGTCATGGTCGGCCAAGACCGCCGTGTGCTGCACAGCAACCATGCGGCCCGGCTGGAGCTGCGCTCGGAGCATCCGCTGCAGCTCGACGGCGGCATGCTGCACGCCCGGCTGCCGCAAGACGAAGACGCCCTGTTCGACGCCATGCAGGCCGCCAGCCGCCGCAGCCTGCGCCGTCTGATCACCCTGGGCGAGGGCGCGCAGCGCACCAGCATCTCGGTAGTGCCGCTTCCCGCGCTGGCCGGCGACGGCATGGGCCACGCCACGCTGCTGGTGCTGGGCAAGAGCGAGGTCTGCGGCGCGCTGTCGGTGCAGGGCTTTGCCCGGGCCCACCGCCTGTCGCCCGGCGAGGAGCAGGTGCTCAGCGGCCTGTGCGCCGGCCACACGCCGATGGAAGTGGCGGCCGCGCATGGCGTGGCCATCTCCACCGTGCGCACCCAGATCGCCAACATCCGCGCCAAGACCGGCACCGACAGCATCCGCGACCTGATCCAGCAAGTGGCCGTGCTGCCGCCGCTGGTGGGTGCGCTGCGCAGCGGCAGCGACTCGCAAGGCAGCCAAGGCGGGCGCACCCGGCCGGGCAGCGTGGCGGCCGAGTACCTGAGCAGCCTGCAAGCCGGCAGCAACTGATCGCTAGCGCACAAATGAGGGGCTTGGCGATGGGCAGCGTCATCCTCAGGCGATACGATGGGGCATGCCCCACTCGCCCCTGTCGCTGCCGCCATCGCCTGACCTGTACGCTGCCTTGAGCCCCGCGCTGCGCCTGTTGGCCGATCGGGGTGAGCCGCGCCGCTTTGCCAAGGGCAGCACCATCATCCACGAGGGTGATCGCAGCGACACGCTGTTCATCATCCTCAGCGGCCGGTTGCGGGCTTTCTCGTCCAACACCGAGGGCCGCGAGATCACCTACGGCATCTACGGTGCCGGCGAGTACATGGGCGAGATGAGCCTGGACGGCGGCCTGCGCTCGGCGAGCGTGATCACGATGGAACCGAGCATCTGCGTGATGGTGACCCGCGAGACCCTGAGCCGCTTCATCGCCGAGGTGCCCGAGTTCGCTTTCGAGCTGTTGTCCAAGGTCATCCACCGAGCCCGCTCGGTCACCCTGTCGGCCAAGACGCTGGCGCTCAATGACGTGTACGGCCGGCTCTACCTGCTGCTTACCCAGGCGCTGGCTGATGCCGGCGCCAGCGGTGTGGTGGAGCGGGGCGGCGAGTCGGCACCGCTGCCCTTCACTCACCGCGACATCGCTGCCCACATCGGCTCCTCGCGCGAGATGGTCAGCCGCCTGCTCAAGGACCTTGAGAAGGGTGGCTACATCGCCCAGCAGCGCGGCAGCCTGACCGTGCTGCGGCCGCTGCCGCCGCGCTGGTGAGCCCAGGCTGCGGTCAGAGCGGCCGCAGGCCGGTCAGCGGGTAGCCCAGCTGGTTGACTGGCAGGCCGCGCAGGCTCAAGGCCCGCGGCGGCTGGCTTTCCACCCGTCTCACCACCGCGCTCCAGGCCGCCTCGCAGGCCAGGATCTCGCCGGCCTCGGCCGCGTTGCACAGGCGGGCGGCACGGTTGGTCACGGTGCCGATGGCGGCATAGTCGAGCCGGCCTTCAAAACCGATCGCGCCCATCGTGGCCTCGCCCCGGCTGATGCCGATGCCCAGCCCGCTGGGCCCGCCCAGCGGCTGCCACTGGTTGAGCAGCGGCAGCGCCCGCTCCCGCATGGCCAGCGCCAGGCGCACGGCGCGCAAGGTGTGGTCGGGCTGCCAGTCCGGGTCATTGAAGAACACCATGAAGCCGTCGCCGGTGAAGCGCTCCAGCGTGCCCTCGTGCTGGAAGATCAGCTCGCCCATCACATTGTGAAAGCTGCGCAGCATGGCCATCAGGGTGCCGGCGTCGGTGCGCTCGGCAAAGGCGGTGAAGCCGCGCAGGTCGGCAAACAGCACGGTGATCTCGCGGCGGTGACTGTTCAGGATGTCGTCGCGCTGGCTGGCCAGCAGCCGTGCTGCCAAGGCCGGCGAGAAAAAACGCTTGAGCTGCGACAGGTGCTCCACCTCGCGCACTTTCTGCGCCACCCGCCGCTCCAGCTCCACTGACCAGTCGGCCAGCAGCTGTCGCTGGCGCTGGGCTTCGTCAAACAGGGTCTTGACCCGCAGCAGCGAGCGCACCCGGGCCCACAGCTCCTCCTTGATGAAGGGCTTGGTGATGAAGTCGTCGGCGCCAGCGTCCAGGCCGCGCACCCGGTCCTCGCGGGCGTCCAGCGAGGTCACCATGACGATCGGCACCGCCTGCAATGCCGGGATCTGCCGCATCCGTGCGCACACGCTGAAGCCATCGAGATCGGGCATCAGCACATCGAGCAGGATCAGGTCAGGCGGCGCCACCTCGGCCAGCGCCAGCGCCTGGAGGCCACCGCTGGCCTGGGTCACCCGGTAGCCACGCTCCTCCAGCCGGGCTTCGAGCAGGCGCCGGTTGGCGGCCTGGTCATCCACCACCAGGATCATCGGCGCGGCAGGCTGGGCGGTCACGGCGGCTTGATGGGTTGCAGATAGCTGCGCACAGTGTGCACGAACTCGCGCACCGACGACAGCGGCTTGGAGATGAAGCCGGTGAAGCCCGATTCGTCGATCCGGCCCCGGTAGGCCGGCATCACCGAGGCGGTCAGCGCGATCACCGGCACCGTGCGCAGGGCGGGCTGCTGGCGGATCCAGGCAATGATCTGGAAACCGTCTTCATCGGGCAACTGGATGTCGAGCAGCACCAGGTCGGCCGGATGCTCACTCAGGTTGATGCGCGCTTGCGCGCCGGTGCCGGCCTGCAGCACCACAAAGCCCTGGGCCGCCATCACATCGGCCGCCAGCTTGCGGCTGCGCTCATCGTCATCGATCACATGCACGGTCTGCATCACGGGGCCTCCGCCGGCGGCAGGTTGAAATGAAAGGTCGAGCCGCGGCCGACCACGCTGCGCAGGCTCACCTCGCCGCCATGCAGCCGCACCAGCCTGCGCACCAGCGGCAGGCCCAGGCCGGTGCCCTCGGCCTTGCGCAAGATGTCATCGCCCACCTGACGGAACTCCTCGAACACCAGGGCCTGGTGCTCAGACGCAATGCCCACGCCCGTGTCGCTCACCTCGACCCACAGGCCCTCGCTGTCGCTCAGACCCGCACTCAAGCGCACCTCGCCCCCGGCGGGTGTGAACTTCACGGCGTTCGACAGCAGATTGAGCAGCACCTGCTTGAAGCGCCGGGCGTCCAGCGTCCAGTGGTCCAGCTCCGGCGCCAGGTCCAGCTTCAGCGTCAGGCTCTGGCGCATGCAGCGCTCGCGCATCATGGCCGCCGCCGCCTCCAGCAAGGCCGGCACCTCCACCCAGTCCAGGTCCAGGTTCATCTGCCCGGCCTCGATCTTTGACAAGTCCAGCACGTCGTTGATCAGGGCCAGCAGGTGTTCGCCGGCGGCGTGGATGTCGTTGGTGTACTCCAGCTGCTTGGGGTTGAGCGAGCCGAACAGCTCCTCGCGCAACACGTCCGAGAAGCCGATCACCGCGTTCAGTGGTGTGCGCAACTCGTGCGACATGTTGGTCAGGAACTCGGATTTGTGCCGGTTGGCCATCTCCAGGTCGCGGGTCTTCTCGGCAATCGTGCTCGACATGTTGCGGTAGAGGCCCTGCAGGTTGTCGGCCATGGTGTTGAACTGCCGGGCCAGGTCATCCAGCTCGTCGCCGGTGCGGATCTCGATGCGCGTCTCCAGCTTGCCCTCGGCCAAGGCCTGCGCGCCCCGGTGCAGCGCATCGATCGGCCGGCTGCTGCGGCCCACCACCAGCAGGGCCAGCCCGGCCGCGCCCAGCATGCCCAGCATGGTGACGATGGCCGTGCGCAGCAGGGTGTCGTAGACGGGGGCCAGGGCCACATCGCGTGACTGCTCGATCACCACCCGCCAGCCCAGCTCGGGCAGGTCAAAGGCACTGGCCAGCACGGGCTGGCCGCTCAGGCCGGTGCGTTCGGTGGCAGCGGGCGCGTCGGGCTCGGCGGCGGCAGCGCTGAGCGCCTGGCGCTGCTCCAGCATCAGCGTGCCGTCGGCATGCAGCACCACCACGCCGCGCCGGTCCACCGCATAGGCCTCGAGGTTCTTGCTGTGCAGCACATCGGCCAGGCCGCGTGCCAGGCTGCGCAGATTGACCCGGGCCACGGTGGCGCCGGCGCCCATGCGCGGGTCGGGGGTGAGCAGCAGCAGGTGCGGCTCGTAGCCGTCGGCATAGTCGATGCTGCCTTGCTGTGGTGGCAAGCCGTCGGGCCAGCGCAGCCGGGCGTGGTC
>CALRVU010000056.1:0-10572 GCA_943371685.1 Bordetella parapertussis
CACGACACCCTTGCAGTTGGCGGGTGAGAACTTGCTGACCGCCATGTTCGAGTTGCCTGCGGCAACAATCACCACGGTACCCAGGTTTCGGGCGCTGTTGATGGCGTTCTGGACGGTGGTCGAGCAGGCGCTCTGCCCTCCCAGCGACATGTTGATCACCTTGGCCGGCGTGCTGGTGTTGCTGACGCCCGAGACGCTGCCGCCGGCAGCCCAGATGATGCCGTCTGCGATGTCGGAGTTGTAGCCTCCGCCGCAGCCCAGCACCCGGACTGGCAGGATCTTCGCGTTCCAGGCCACGCCCGCCACGCCGACGCCGTTGTTGCTGACGGCGGCGATCGTGCCCGCCACATGGGTGCCGTGCCAGCTGCTGCTGCCCGAGCTGCAGCCGTCCCCTGGGTCGTTCGCATCGCTGTCCCGGCCATTGCCGTCATTGCCGATGCCGGCGTCGCTGATGAAGTCGTAGCCGCTCAGCAGATTGGCGGCCAGATCGACGTGCGGCCTGACACCGGTGTCGAGAACGGCCACCACCACCCCACTGCCGGTGGACAGGTCCCAGGCCAGGGGAAGGTTCAGGCCGGCCTTGGCTTCGAAGTAGTGCCACTGGCTGGCGTACATCGGATCATTCGGTGTGGCCTGGGGGCGCATCAGGTGGTCGGGCTCGGCGTAGAGCACATTCGGGTCGTCGCGCATCAGTGCACGCGCCACTTCGCGCAGTTCGGGGTCGCTCGCAAAGCGATTGAGACGCAGCACCTGGGCGCCCTGCGCATTGACATGGGCGGCCAGGGCCGTCAGCCCGTAAGGCCGCAGCGACTGCGCGACCGGATGTCCTGCGGACAGCGCGGACCGACGCCCGTTGGCGCTGCTGCTCTTGTACTTGACGATCAGGCGATTGGTTTGCGCCGGAGCATCGTCAGCGAGGTCTGGATCGCCAGCGCCGAACTGACGTGCCTGGGCGGGCGGCGTGTGCATCGCCAGGAGCGTGCCGGCCAGAAGCAAGCTGCCCAGACTGAGCGGGAAAAGCATGTTGCGCGTGACTTGCGCGCGGATCGGCGTGGATGGCATGGATCAGACTCCCTGTCGGATGACGTTGCTTCGGGCACTGCGGTTCGGCAGCGGCGTCTCTCCTTTTCGGCAAACAAGGCGGTGAATTGACGGCTTTTCGCGCTCAAGTTGTCCGCGACTCGTGCGCTGCGTCACGAACTGGCGAGGCAGGAGCGCTCCGGCCACAATACGCGCCGGTGGATGCCGGGCGATCGCCCGCGTCCGATGGGCCGCTTTGCTTGAAAGACTGTTGCGCATGAGCACAGAACTGTTGTTCGATCCCCAACCCGTACCGGTCGCGCCGTCGCTGCTCGGGGAGTCGCCCTTCTGGCACCCGGGTCAGGCGGCCTTGTACTGGTCTGACATCCCCGGGCGCACGCTCAACCGTTACGACCCGGCGGCGGTGCGCCACGATGTGTGGTCGCTCCCCTGCGAGGCTGGCTCCTGCGCCCCCATGCTCGATGGCGGCGTGCTGCTGGCGATGCGCGATGGTCTGTGGCGTTTTGACCCGGCGAGCGGTGAGCGCACCCGCCTGGCGAAGCCACCGTACGACCCCGCCAAGGAGCGCTTCAATGACGGAAAGGCCGATCCGCAAGGACGTTTCTGGGTCGGCACCATCTATGAGCCCCGCGATCAGCCACTGGCGGCACTCTATTGCTGGTCGCATGGAACGCTCGAACGCATGGCCGAGGGCGCCACGGTGAGCAACGGCCTGGCGTGGAGCCCGGACGGCCACACCATGTACTGGAGTGATACCAAGACCCACGCGGTTCAGGCGCTGGATTTCGATCCCGCACTCGGAACCTTGTCAGGCCGCCGCCCGTTCATCAGCTTTCCGCCCAAGCAGGCTGGCCAAGACCTGGCGACCTACGGCGGTCGCCCCGATGGCGCGGCCGTGGACAGCGAGGGCTGCTACTGGACGGCGATGTTCGAAGGCCAGCGATTGTTGCGCCTGAGCCCCGCCGGCGAGGTTCTGCAGGAGGTGGCGCTGCCCACGCGTTGCGCCACGATGATCTGCTTTGGCGGCGCCGATCTGCGCACGGCCTACATCACCACGGCGCGCGAGAACCGCTCTGCTGAAGAGCTCAAGAGCCAGCCGCTGGCAGGCTGTGTCTTGCAGATGCGGGTGGCGGTGCCAGGTTTGCCGGTGAACTTCGTGCACGCCTGACCGCGTGAATCAGCGGCTTGTTGCGCGGATGTAACTCTGCTGAAAGCCTGGCCGGCGATCATGCCGCCCGGTGTGCCAGACCCTTTGCACCCGGGGGCGGCCGGCGGTGGCCCCAGGGGTGATTGCAACGAGAGGCTTCCGTTCTTGGCGGGTTACTACGTATAATCGTTGGGTTTTGCCGAAGTCGGCTGCGGGGCATGTCTTTGCTTGGCTGATGCTCCTGCAACGATCCAGCAACCCGATCCGGGCCAGAAAAAGCGTGGTCGTTAGCCGGTTGTTCAGCGGGTTGTGGTCAGGGTGTGCAGCAGGCGTTGCGCTGTTTTTGAGCGGAGCACCGCAGGATGGTTGGTTTGGCAAAACGTGAGTCGCCTTCGGATTCTTTGTCGCTGAAGCCCGCTCGGGTTGATGGTTCGACCGAGCGTTCTGCAGGTGACTGGGAAGATGAGGCTGAAGAGGCGCCGTTCAAGCCGCTGACGCGCGAGCAGGCCGAGGCTTTGAGGCGGCAGCACCCGGTGTTGTCGCCTTGGCAGGTTGTGCTGGTGCAGGCGTTGGTGGGGCTTCTGGTCTCATCGGTGGCTTGGGCAGTGACTCGCAGCGATGCGGTGGGATGGTCTGCGCTTTATGGCGCGACCGTCGTGGTGGTGTCGCAGGCCGTGTTGGCCCGGGGCATGAGCCGACTCCCGACCGAGAATGTTCGCGCTGCGGCGATGGGCTTCATGGTCTGGGAGCTGATCAAGATTGCGGTGGCCGTCAGCATGCTGGCGGCGGCCCAGGTAGTGGTGCCATCCCTGAGTTGGCCAGCGTTGCTGGTGGCTCTGGTGGTGTGCCTGAAGGCAAGTTGGCTGGCGTTGCTGATGCGACGCCGGGTCCGATAAACGGTTGAGACGAGACACAAACAATGTCGAGCGAAATTGCAAGCGAGGCGCACGGTCCAAGCGCCGGTGAGTACATCACTCACCACCTGCAGCATCTGCAAAAGGACTTTTCCTTCCAGAGCGTGAAGCAGACGTCGATCATCGACTTCAGCCTGTTCAACCTCGACTCGGTGGTGTTTTCGCTGGTGCTCGGCGTCATTGGCTGCTTCTTCCTCTGGCGTGCGGCGCGTGCTGCCACCGCTGGCGTGCCGGGTCGTTTCCAGGCGGCGGTCGAGTTGCTGGCCGAGATGGTCGACAACCAGGCCAAGGGCGTGATCCACAACGCCACCAGCCGCAAGCTGGTTGCGCCGCTGGCATTGACCGTGTTCGTCTGGATCTTCGCGATGAACGCGATGGACATGCTGCCGGTGGACCTGCTGCCGGCTGCCTGGGGCCAGGTGTATGCCGCTGCCGGTCACGATCCCCACCATGCCTATCTGCGCGTGGTGCCGACGGCCGACCTGTCTACCACGCTGGGCCTGTCGGTCAGCGTCCTGCTGATGTGCCTGTTCTACAACATCAAGATCAAGGGCCTGGGCGGCTGGGGTCACGAGCTGATCTCGGCACCCTTTGGCGCCCATCCCGCGCTGTGGCCCTTCAACTTCCTGATGCAGATGATCGAGTTCCTGGCCAAGACCGTGTCCCACGGCATGCGGCTGTTCGGCAACATGTTTGCCGGTGAACTCGTCTTCATGTTGATCGCGCTCATGGGCGGTGCGTTCACGCTGTCGGTAACCGGTTTTGGCCTGGCCATCGGCCACGTCATCGCTGGCACTGTGTGGACCTTGTTCCACATTCTGGTGATCACGCTGCAAGCATTCATCTTCATGATGCTGACGCTGATCTACGTCGGTCAGGCGCACGACGCTCACTGATCTTTTCTCTCTCTCCCTTCCTTTCTAAATCCTCTAGGAGTCATCATGGAAAACATCCTCGGTCTGGTTGCGCTGGCTTGCGGTCTGATTGTTGGTCTGGGCGCTATCGGCGCTTCGATCGGTATCGCACTGATGGGCGGCAAGTTCCTCGAATCGTCGGCTCGCCAACCTGAGCTGATGAATGAACTGCAAACCAAGATGTTCATTCTGGCCGGTCTGATCGACGCCGCTTTCCTGATCGGCGTGGCTATCGCCCTGTTGTTCGCCTTCGCCAACCCGTTCGCCGCGACCCTGCTGGCCAACCTGCCGAAGTAATCGCCGCTGCCCTTTCACGACCGAAAGGATTGAGCCGTGAACATCAATGCCACCCTGATCCTGCAGGCGATCGTTTTTGCGATCCTTGTGTGGTTCACGATGCGCTACGTCTGGCCACCTTTGACCAAGGTGCTTGACGAGCGTGCCCAGAAAATCGCCGAAGGTCTGGCTGCGGCCGACCGTGCCAAGGCGGACCTGGCCTCTGCCAACAAGCGGGTGGAAGAGCAACTCGCGCTGACGCGCGACGAAACTTCCAAGCGTCTGGCCGATGCCGACAAGCGTGCCCAGGCCATCGTCGAGGACGCGCGCCAGCGTGCCAACGACGACGGTCAGAAGATCATCGCTGCTGCCAAGGCCGAGGCCGAACAGCAAGTGGTGCGTGCACGTGAAGCCCTGCGCGAAGAAGTCGCTGCATTGGCTGTCAAGGGTGCCGAGGCCATTCTGCGTCGCGAAGTCAACGCCGGCGTTCACGCCGAGTTGCTTGCGCGCCTGAAGACGGAGCTCTGACATGGCTGAGCTTGCCACCATTGCGCGCCCTTACGCCGATGCCTTGTTCCAGGTGGCCCGCAAGGGCGACCTGAAGGCTTGGGCGGATCAGGTTGCGAGCCTGAGCCTGATCGCGCAAGACGCGAATCTGCGCCAGTTCGCCGATGATCCGAAAGCCCTGCCTGAGCAAGTGCTCGACGTGATCGCCGCAGCCTTCAACGGCCCGCTGCTTGATGGCGTGCGCAACTTCCTGCGCGCGCTGATCGAAAACGGCCGCCTGGTCGCCCTGCCTGAAGTGGCCTCGCAGTTCCATGCGCTGGTCAATGCCGAAGGTGGTGTGTCCGATGCCGTGGTCTTCAGTGCCTATCCGATCGAGCCAGCGGCGCTGGCAGACATCGTGGGCGTGCTGGAGCAGCGTTTTGGGCGCAAGCTGTCGGCCAGCGTCACGTTGGACCCCACGCTGATCGGGGGTGTCCGGGTGGTGGTGGGCGACGAGGTGCTCGACACCTCCGTCAAGGCCCGTCTTGAACAGATGAAAGCCACGCTCACCGCCTGAATCACGCCCCGGCCGAGTTTGCTGCCCCCGCGAGGTGCACTGAGCTCGGCCCCGGCATCCCGCATCAACAGCCTCTGCGCCACTGACCAGCCTTCAAGCTTGCGAACCGTGCCTGAGGCCGCCTGACCCGATTGGGAGTACCGCTATGCAACTGAATCCCGCCGAAATTTCCGAACTGATCAAGAGTCGCATCGAAGGCCTGGGCGCCTCGACCGACATCCGCAACCAGGGCACCGTGGTCTCCGTGACCGACGGCATCGTCCGCGTGCATGGCTTGTCTGACGCCATGCAGGGCGAAATGCTCGAATTCCCGGCCAACAAGGACGGCATTCCGAGCTTCGGCCTGGCCCTGAACCTCGAGCGCGACTCTGTCGGCGCCGTGATTCTGGGTGAATACGAACACATCTCCGAAGGCGACACCGTGAAGTGCACGGGTCGCATTCTGGAAGTGCCGGTCGGCCCCGAGCTGATCGGCCGCGTGGTCAACGCGCTGGGTCAGCCGATCGACGGCAAGGGCCCGATCAACGCCAAGATGACTGACGTCATCGAGAAGGTCGCCCCAGGCGTGATCGCCCGGAAGTCGGTGGACCAACCCGTCCAGACCGGCCTGAAGTCGATCGACTCGATGGTGCCCGTTGGCCGTGGCCAGCGCGAGCTGATCATTGGCGACCGCCAGACCGGCAAGACCGCCGTGGCGATCGACGCGATCATCAACCAGAAGGGTCAGAACATGACCTGCGTCTACGTTGCGATCGGCCAGAAGGCTTCGTCGATCAAGAACGTGGTGCGCGCCCTGGAACAAGCCGGCGCGATGGACTACACCATCGTCGTGGCTGCCAGCGCCTCTGAGTCGGCTGCCATGCAGTACGTGTCGGCCTACTCGGGCTGCACGATGGGCGAGTACTTCCGCGACCGCGGTCAAGATGCCCTGATCGTCTATGACGACCTGTCCAAGCAAGCCGTGGCCTACCGTCAGGTCTCGCTGCTGCTGCGCCGTCCGCCAGGCCGCGAAGCCTTCCCTGGCGACGTGTTCTATCTCCACAGCCGTCTGCTCGAGCGTGCTGCTCGCGTCAACGCCGACTATGTCGAAGCCTTCACCAAGGGTGAAGTCAAGGGCAAGACCGGCTCGCTGACCGCGCTGCCGATCATCGAGACCCAAGCCGGTGACGTTTCCGCCTTCGTTCCGACCAACGTGATCTCGATCACCGACGGCCAGATCTTCCTGGAAACCAGCCTGTTCAACGCCGGCATCCGCCCCGCCATCAACGCCGGTATCTCGGTGTCGCGCGTCGGTGGTGCTGCCCAGACCAAGCTGATCAAGTCGCTGTCCGGCGGTATCCGTACCGACCTGGCCCAGTACCGTGAGCTGGCCGCTTTCGCGCAGTTCGCCTCCGACCTGGACGAAGCCACCCGCAAGCAGCTTGACCGCGGTGCTCGCGTGACCGAGCTGCTCAAGCAGGCTCAGTACTCGCCGCTGTCGATCAGCCTGATGGGCGCGACGCTGTACGCCGTGAACAAGGGTTTCCTGGACAACGTGGACACCAAGAAGGTTCTGGCCTTCGAAGCGGGTCTGCATCAGTTCCTGAAGACCAGCCACGCTGCGCTGCTGGCCAAGCTCGAAGCCGACAAGGCGATGGACAAGGCCGCTGAAGAAGAACTCGCTGGCGCGATCACCGCGTTCAAGAAGTCCTTCGCCTGAACATGAACGCCGCCCGTAGCGCCTCTGGCGCTCAGACAAGGAGCAAGTAATGGCAGTCGGAAAGGAAATCCGCGGCAAGATCAAGTCGGTGGAGAACACCCGCAAGATCACCAAAGCCATGGAGATGGTGGCCGCTTCCAAGATGCGCAAGGCGCAGGAGCGGATGCGCGCTGCGCGGCCCTACAGCGACAAGATCCGCAACATCACGGCCAACCTGTCGCAGGCCAATCCCGAGTACAAGTCGGCCTACATGAACACCGACGGACGCTCTGGCGTGGCCGGTTTCGTGGTGGTGTCGACCGACAAGGGCTTGTGCGGCGGTCTCAACACCAACGTGCTGCGCGCGGTCACGACCAAGATGCGTGAAGTGCAGGACGCGGGCAAGAAGAGCGAGGCCGTTGCCATCGGCAACAAGGGCTTCGGTTTTCTGAACCGCGTCGGCGTCAAGGTGGTGAGCCATGTGACGCAGCTCGGCGATGCACCTCAGCTCGAGAAGCTGATCGGCCCGGTCAAGGTCATGCTCGATGCCTTCGTCGAAGGCAAGGTCGATGCGGTCTACCTCTGCTACACCCGCTTCATCAACACGATGAAGCAGGAGCCGGTGGTGGAGCAGCTGCTGCCGCTGAAGGCCGATGCACTGGCTCAGACCGAAGCCGAGAAGTCGGCTTATGGCTGGGACTATCTGTACGAGCCGGACGCAGCCACCGTCATCGATGAGTTGCTGACCCGCTACCTCGAAGCGTTGATCTACCAGGCCGTGGCCGAGAACATGGCGTCGGAGCAATCCGCGCGCATGGTCGCCATGAAGGCGGCGACCGACAACGCAGGCACGCTGATCGGCGAACTCAAGCTGATCTACAACAAGACGCGTCAAGCGGCGATCACCAAGGAATTGTCCGAGATCGTCAGCGGCGCGGCCGCGATCAGTGGTTGATCGGCGCATCGCCGAACAGCCTGCAGAAGAATCGAATCAAGATTGAAGGACCTGAAAATGACTCAAGCCCAAGGCAAGATCGTTCAGTGCATCGGCGCCGTGGTGGACGTGGAGTTTCCGCGCACGCACATGCCCCGCGTGTACGACGCCCTCAAGATGGAAGGGTCCAACCTGACCCTGGAAGTCCAGCAGCAGCTGGGTGACGGCATCGTCCGCACCATTGCGCTGGGTTCGTCCGACGGCCTGCGCCGTGGCGTGATGGTGACCAACACCGGCGCACCGATCATGGTGCCGGTGGGCAAGGCCACCCTCGGCCGCATCATGGACGTGCTGGGCTCGCCGATCGATGAGCGCGGCCCCGTGGCCAGCGAGTTGACCGCCTCCATCCACCGCAAGGCACCGTCGTATGACGAGCTGAGCCCCTCGCAAGAGCTGCTCGAGACCGGCATCAAGGTGATTGACCTGATCTGCCCGTTCGCCAAGGGCGGCAAGGTGGGTCTGTTCGGTGGCGCCGGCGTCGGCAAGACCGTGAACATGATGGAACTCATCAACAACATCGCCAAGGCCCACAGCGGTCTGTCGGTGTTTGCAGGTGTGGGCGAGCGGACCCGTGAAGGCAACGACTTCTATCACGAGATGGCCGATTCCGGCGTCGTGAACCTCGAGAAGCTCGAAGACTCCAAGGTCGCCATGGTCTACGGCCAGATGAACGAGCCGCCGGGCAACCGTCTGCGCGTGGCCCTGACCGGCCTGACCATCGCCGAGTCGTTCCGCGACGAAGGCAAGGATGTGCTGTTCTTCGTGGACAACATCTACCGCTACACCCTGGCCGGTACCGAAGTGTCCGCACTGCTGGGCCGGATGCCTTCCGCCGTGGGCTATCAGCCGACGCTGGCAGAAGAAATGGGCCGCCTGCAAGAGCGGATCACGTCGACCAAGGTCGGCTCGATCACCTCGATCCAGGCCGTGTACGTCCCTGCGGACGACTTGACCGACCCGTCGCCTGCCACGACCTTCGCCCACTTGGACGCCACCGTGGTGCTGTCGCGTGACATCGCTTCGCTGGGCATCTACCCGGCCGTGGACCCGCTGGACTCGACCTCGCGCCAGGTGGACCCGAACGTGGTCGGCCTCGACCACTACGAGACTACCCGTGCCGTGCAGGCCACCCTGCAGCGCTACAAGGAACTGCGCGACATCATCGCCATTCTGGGCATGGACGAACTGGCCCCTGAAGACAAGCTGGCCGTGGCCCGCGCCCGGAAGATCCAGCGCTTCCTGTCGCAGCCTTTCCACGTGGCCGAAGTCTTCACCGGCTCGCCGGGCAAGTACGTGCCACTGAAGGAAACCATCCGTGGCTTCAAGATGATCGTCGCCGGCGAGTGCGATCACCTGCCTGAGCAGGCCTTCTACATGGTCGGCACGATCGACGAGGCCTTTGAAAAGGCCAAGAAGATCCAATAAGGATTCGCCATGGCAACCATTCACGTTGACGTCGTGTCGGCCGAGGCCAGCATCTTCTCCGGTGAGGCGAAGTTTGTGGCCCTGCCGGGCGAGAACGGCGAGCTGGGCATCCTGCCCCGCCACACGCCGCTGATCACCCGGATCAAGGCCGGTGCCGTGCGCATCGAGCGGGCTGATACCGGCGAGGAAGAGTTCGTCTTCGTCGCTGGCGGCATTCTCGAGGTGCAGCCGGGCTCGGTCACCGTGCTGGCCGACACCGCCATCCGCGGTGCCGACCTGGACGAGGCCAAGGCCAACGAAGCGAAGAAGCTGGCTGCCGACGCCATGAAGTCCGCCAAGAGCGACATCGACTTTGCCGCAGCGCAAAGCGAGTTCGCCACCATGGCGGCCCAACTGGCAGCCATCCAGAAGCTGCGAAAGAGCCGCTGAGACGTCAGCGTTGCTCGATCTCGAAACCCGCCCCGGCCCAGCCGCGGCGGGTTTTGTTTTTTCAGCGCACCGCGGGCGCGTCCGGCAGCTCGTTCTGATCGGTGGCACCGAGTGCGCGCGGGAAGTGCGCACTCAATTGCGCGTCCACGGCGGCGATGGCTGCGTGCACACCCTGCTCGAACTGCCCGCTCTTGAAGGCGCGTGACATGTCTGCCACGACCGAACGCCAGAACTCAGCCGGCACGCGCTGACTCAGGCCGCGGTCGGCGACGATCTCGATCGCATGATCGGCCAGGCAGAGGTAGATCAGCACGCCGTTGTTGGCTTCGGTGTTCCAGACACCCAGCGTGGCAAACATCTCGGAAGCCCGCGCGCGAGGGCTGATGCCGTGCCAGAGCGGGCGCAGCGGCAGGCCGCCCTCGACGCAAAGGCGGATCTCGCCACTGTGCTTGGCCTCACTGGCCGCAACGGCCTGGGTCAAGCGGCTCATGGCCTCAGCATCCAGCTGGCGGTGCACATCGTCAGCGTCAAGCCAGAGGTGGCGCAGCCATGTACCGAGCGTTCTTTGGAGTCGAGGCATCACCAGTCTCCCGAGGCGCCGCCGCCCCCAAAATCGCCGCCGCCGCCAGATGAGAAGCCCCCGCCGCCGCCACCACCGCCACCGCCGCCCCATCCGCCCCCAATGAAGGGA
>CALRVU010000057.1:0-10540 GCA_943371685.1 Bordetella parapertussis
AGTGGGCCGCACCGGCAAAAGCCGGCAGGTAGAGCGCATATGGCAGGTCATTGCGCGGCGCAAACTCCAGCGCCTGGATGTCCATGGCCGAGGACACCAGGATCAGGCCGCTGAGCGCAATGCCCATGTCACACAGTCCTTCGGCGATGGCCGCGCAGCGGGTGGTGCCGTAGCTCTCGCCGCAGAGCAGCAGCGGTGAGGCCCAGCGCTGATGGCGGCTCAGCCATTCGCGCACCACCTCGCACAAGGCCGCCACGTCGCCGTCCACCGAGAAGTGCTTCTTGCGGGCCTCGTCGCTGGCCGAGATCGAGTAACCCGTGTGAGGTGGATCGACGAAGACCAGGTCGAAATGGGCCAGCCAGCTCAAGGGGTTGTCCTCCACGCCGTAGGGCGGTGGCGGCATGGAACCGTCGTCGTTGATGCGCACCCGCTTCGGGCCCATCACGCCAAAGTGCAGAAAGATGGACGACGCGCCCGGCCCGCCATTGAAGGCAAAGCACAGGCCGCGCTGGGCGGGGTCGGCACCCTCCAGCTGATAGGCGGTGGTGAACACCGCCGCCTCGGGCTCGCCATGGGCCTCGGCCGGGGTGTTGCCGCGCACCGGCACAAAGCCGGCACTCACCCGGTAGGCCAGCGTCTGGCCGGCCACCTGCACCGCGCCTGTGCTGTGGGCGACCGGGGTGTTCAGGGCGTGTTCCACCGCCTCGCGCTGGCGGCGTGCCGCCTCTTGCGCTTCGGTGCTCGGTCGGGTCGGGGCGGGGGCGTTTGCGGATTCAGACATGGTGAGTCGGGCATCAAGATTGGATGCCCCGACGATACACGTCACCTCAGACCCGGGCTGCCGGGCCTGACCCTCAAGGGCCCTGGAATCCGCCCGACCGGAAGGTCAGCACCAAGGTGTCGCGGTAGCCCCCTGCACCGGGCTCCAGCGGCTGAATCGGCGTGGATTCGTGCACCACCCGCTCATCGTCCAGCAGCAAGGTGCTCCAGGGTTCGGTCAGGGTAAAGCGCTGGCCGTGGCGGCCCTCGGCGGCAAAGACGCGGGTCTCGGCACCCTTGACGCCCTGGCGGGCCACGAGGGTCACCGTCACCAGGTCCACGCCGTCACGGTGCGCGCCCTCGGGCGTGGGCCGGCCGATGCCGTCGGTGGTGTCGATCCGGAAGGGGTGGGCCTCGACGTACCAAGTGCGCAGGCCTTTGAGGGCCGAAGCCCGGGCGGCCATGGCCGCCAGCCAGCGCGACCACAGCGGGTCGTTGGTCAAGGCCGGCTCAATCGCCTCGAAATGCCGCTCGATCCCGCCGTGCAAGGCGTTGTACGACACCGGCTGCCAGTGCGGACGCTGAGGCACGAGCCGCACTGAATCGCCTTCGACGATGTAGCAACCATGCCGACGCCGCCGGTAGCGGCCGCCGTCCTTGAGGTAGCCGTCGGCCGGCATGTGGTTCCAGAAATCCGGCCAGGTGGCCAGATCGGCCACCTGGCAGTTCATCAGTTGGCACAGGCCGTCGGCGGCCAGCACGGCAAAGCCCTCCCTGGCCAGTTCATGGTCCAGATCGGTCAGCGCCGTCAGTGGTGGAGCGAGCATCATGTTGCTGATTGTCGCGCCGCAGCGGCCCGGCTCTGCCAGTAGACTGCCAAGACCCGACAGCCGTCGCCGCCTGACCGCGCCCGACGGCCCTCCCCCAGACCGAACCCTTTGCCCGCCATGAGCCTGGTGCCCCCTTCAGAAAGCGATGCGGCTGCCCATGCACAGGCAGAACAGGCGCAACTGCGCCTGGCCATCGATCTGGCCGGGGTGGTGGCCTGGCACCATGACCTGAACAGTGACCTGATCAATTGCAGCGACCAGGTGCACGGTCTGCTCGGATCACCACCACGCCCGTCCGGCTGGCTGCCCGAAGAGTTTCTGGCCCTGGTCCACCCGGATGATCAGGAAGCCGTCGTCCTGGGTGGCCAGCGGGCCGTGGCAGAGCGTGTCGCGGTTGACGTGCAGGCGCGTTTTCGCCGGCGCGACGGTAGCTGGTTGCATGCCCAGACCCGCCGTGTTGCACAGTTCGACGGGACGGATCGGCCGGTGGCCCTGCTCGGCGTGGCCATGGACGTCACCGGTCAGCACCAGGCGCTGGACGAGTTGCGCAGCGCCGGTGAACGCATCGCGCTGATCACGCAAGGCTTGGGCATGGGCACCTGGATGGTGGACCTGCGCGAGAACAAGCACCACTGGGATGCGCAGATGTGGCTGCTGCGCGGCCGGCCCGTGCAAGTCCAGGCGCCCAGCGTCAAGGACATGCTCGCCATGGTTCATGCCGCTGACCGCGAGCCGCTCGAGGCCTTGCTGCGCCGCCTCGGCGCGGAAGGCGGCGAGCTGCAGTACGAGTTCCGCATCGTCCTGCCCGAAGGCGGCGAGCGCTGGCTCGCCTCGCGCTCAGCCCTGGTGCGTGACGAGCACGGGCAACCGCTGCGCCGGATCGGCGTCAACTGGAACGTCACCGACGCGCGCCAGGCCCAGGCCGACCGCCACGCCCGCGCCCTGGCCCAACGCGAGAGCGAGGCCAAGTCGGCGCTGATGGCGCGGCTCAGCCACGAACTGCGCACACCGCTCAATGCCATCCTGGGCTTCACCCGCCTGTTGCTGGCCGACCACCAGAACCTGTCCGCCGAGCGCCGCGCCGATCGCCTGCTGCAGATCGAGGGGGCCGGCGCCCACCTGCTGTCCTTGATTGACGACCTGCTGGAGCTCAACCGACCCGAAGCCAGCCTGTCGGCCGCCGGGCTTCAACCGGTGGACATCGCGACCTTGATCGCGCAAGTCGTGCCCATGGTCGAGGACCTGGCTGCGGCCCGGCAACTGCGTTGGCAGATCGACGTGCCCACCGGCTGCCTCGTCATGGCCGACCCATTGCGACTGCGCCAGGTGGTGCTCAATCTGCTGACCAACGCGATCAAGTACAACCGGCCAGGCGGGCTGGTCCAGCTGAGCGCGGAGCGCCTCGGTGTCGAAGTCGCGCTGCAGGTTCGCGACACCGGCATCGGCATGGCGGCTGAAGACCTGGCCGATTGCTTCATGCCGTTTCACCGGCTCGCACCGGCCCTGGGCCAGGCCAGCACCGAAGGCGTGGGCATCGGTCTGGCCATCGTCAAGACCCTGACCCAACGCATGGGGGGAGCCATCGAGGTCCAGAGCGAGCTCGGTCAAGGCAGCTGTTTCACGCTGCGCCTGCCGGCAGCCGCCGGCTCGGGCCCAGCGCCCAGTCTGCAAGTGCAAGTGGCACTGCCGCTCGAATCGGCGGAGCCGCTGGAGCCCGCCGATCCGGCCCCTGGCGCCGGCGCGGTGACGGGGCCGGCCCGCGAAGCCCGCCTGCTCTACATCGAGGACAACCCGGTCAACATGATGATCGTGGCCGAACTGGTGCAACGCCGCGGCGGCATCCGCTTTGAGGGCGCAAGCAGCGGTGCGGAAGGCCTGGCGCTGGCGCAGACTCTGCAGCCCGATCTGGTGCTGCTCGACATGCACCTGCCCGACGCCCATGGCCGTGAGGTGCTGGCCCGGCTGCGTGCCGAGCCTGGCACCGCCGCCATCCCCTGCATTGCCCTGTCGGCCAACGCCCTGCCGGCCGATATCGAAGCCGCCCTTGCCGAGGGCTTTGCCGACTACTGGACCAAACCGCTGGACTTCAAGGCCTTTCTGGCGGCACTCGACGTCCTGTTCGGCCCTGCGCCAGCCGGCTCAGGCGGGTAGCAAGACGCTGCAGCCGGTGGTCTGGCGCGCTTCCAGATCGCGGTGGGCCTGGGCCACCTCCGTCAGCGGATAGCGCTGGTCGATGCGGATGCTCACCGCGCCCGAGGTCACCATGCCGAACAGGTCGTCGGCCATGGCCTGGGTGCGCTCGCGGCTGGCAATGTGGGTGAACAGCGTGGGCCGCGACACATAGAGCGAGCCCTTGGCCGCCAGCAGGCCGATGTCCAGCGGAGGCACCTTGCCCGAGGCATTGCCGAAGTTGGCGATCAGGCCGAAGGGCTGCAGGCAGTCGAGCGACTTGCTGAAGGTGTCGGCGCCCACCGAGTCATAGACGGCCTTGACGCCCTTCCCGCCGGTGATCTCCTTGACCCGCGCGACGAAGTCTTCGGTCCGGTAGTTGATGGTGTGGCTGGCACCCAGTGAACGGGCCAGCGCGCATTTCTCGTCGCTGCCGGCCGTGCCGATCAGGTTCAGGCCCATGGCCTTGGCCCATTGGCAGGCGATCAGACCCACACCGCCGGCGGCGGCATGGAACAGGATGAAGTCACCCGGCTGGAGGCCACCCTGGGGCTGGGTGCTGCGCAGCAGGTATTGCACGGTCAGGCCTTTGAGCATCATGGCCGCGCCAGTCTCGAAGCTGATCGCATCGGGCAGTCGAACCACGCACTTGGCCGGCATCACCCGCCGCTCGCAATAGCTGCCGGGCGGCTGGCTGGCATAGGCCGCGCGGTCGCCCACGACCAGGTGACTGACACCCGCGCCCACGGCCTCGACGATGCCGCTGCCCTCCATGCCCAGCGACAGCGGCAGCGCATTGGGATAGACCCCCGTGCGCTGGTAGACATCGATGTAGTTGAGGCCCACCGCGTGGTGGCGGATGCGCACCTCGCCGGGGCCGGGCTCGCCCACCGGCACGCTGACCAACTGCAATTGCTCGGGCCCGCCAAAGGCGGTGATCTGGACGGTCTGGCTCATCAAAGTCATGCGGTCTCCTGCTCAGGTTCAGTCGTTGGGCGTGCACGAACCGGTCGCGACATTCAGGTCCGTGCAACCTGTGTCGGTTATCGTGCCATTCTTTGCCTGCGCCTGCTGCCCCGGGGTTCTTCCGGTTGCACTCCAGGGCCACCACTGCTCCCAGAATGTCTCCATGACCCAGCGCCTTACGCCACGACTTGCCCTGCTGCTGACCGTCCCCCCCTTGATGTGGGCCGGCAATGCCGTGGTGGGCAAGCTGGCCGTGGGGGCCGCGCCACCGATCGGGCTGAACCTCGCGCGCTGGCTGCTGGCTTTTGCGCTGCTGTGGCCGCTGGGCCGCGCCGCCCTGCTCGACCGTGCCGCCCTGCGCCAGAACTGGCGCTACCTCAGCCTGCTCGGCCTGCTGGGCATGGGCAGCTACAACGCCCTGCAGTACCTGGCGCTGCACACCTCCACGCCGCTGAACGCCACCCTCATCACCGCCAGCTCGCCGGTCTGGATGCTGGGCATCGGTGCCTTGTTCTACGGCGTGCGGCCGCGCGGCCGCGAGGTGCTGGGCGCATTCCTGTCGCTGCTGGGTGTGGCCCTGGTGATCTCGCGCGGCGAGCCGGCGCGGCTGCTCGAGCTGAGCTTTGTGCCCGGCGATCTGCTGATGCTGCTGGCCATCCTGAGCTGGGGCGTCTACAGCTGGTTGCTGGCCCGGCCACCGGCGGGCATGCAGGGCGAGCGTCGCCCGGCCTGGGACTGGGCCGGCTTCCTGCTGGTGCAGATTGCCTTCGGCCTGGTCTGGTGCACGCTGTCGGCCGGTGTCGAGGCCGTGGTCAGCCCGGCCCAGTGGCAGGCCACGCCGCAGGTGGCGCTGATCCTGCTCTATGTGGCCATCGGCCCCTCGCTGATTGCCTACCGCTGCTGGGGCCTGGGGGTGGCCACGGTGGGCCCGGCCGTGGCCGGGTTCTTCGTCAACCTGACGCCGGTGTTCGCCGCCGTGCTGTCGGCCGCGCTGCTGGGTGAGGCACCGCAGCTCTTCCATGCAGCCGCCTTTGGGCTGATCGTCGCCGGCATTGCCATTTCGTCGCGCCATGGCTGAACCCAGCACCGAAGAATCCGGCAGCGCGCCTGGCGACACCGCTGCAGCGTCACCAGCCGCCGCGCCGCCGCCGGGCATGCAGGAAACCCGCTTCAAAGGCCTGGGCACCTGGTTGTGGCTGGCCATGGCGCTGGTGATCCTGATCGTGGCCAGCCTGAACAGCTTGTGGCTGTGGGCGCTGGTGATGTTCTGGATCGGCTTCACGGCCATTCAGGGCATGGCCTTGATGCGCCAGATCGACAGCGACGCCGCCCGCCTGACCGACCTCACGGCGCGACTGGAACTGGCACAGGCGCGCATGGCTGAGCTGTCGAGCACTGACGAGTTGACGGGGCTGTGGAACCAGCGTCACCTGCTGGAGCGCCTGGAGGAACACCATGCCCAGGCTCGCCGCAGCGGCGCGCCGCTGTGCCTTGCCCTGCTTGATCTGGACCATTTCGGCGCGCTCAACCAGCGCCACGGCGAGCGCACCGGCGATGTGCTGCTCAAGCGTTTTGCCGGCGTGGCGCAAGGGGCGCTGCGCACCAGCGACCTGCTCGGCCGCGTGGGCGGCGACGAGTTCCTGCTGGTCTTCCCGGCCTCGCTGCCGGCCGAGGCTCAAGTGGGCCTGGACCGCTTGCGCAACAACCTGCACAAGTTGGCGCTCAAGGACCTGGCCGCCGATCTGCGCCTGCGCTGCTCGGCCGGCCTGGTTCGCGTCACGCCGGTCGAATCCATCAACGACGCGGTCGGCAGAGCCCGGCAGGCCCAGCAGCGCGCCCTGGCCGCGGGCGGTGACCGCACCGAACTCGGCTGATCAGAAGGTGCCCGGGTAGGCGCCGCCGTCCAGCAGCAGGTTCTGGCCGGTCAGGTAGCCCGCGTGGCGGCTGCACACAAAGGCGCAGAGCTGGCCGAACTCCTCGGCCTGGCCAAAACGCTGGGCCGGAATGCCAAGCCGGCGTTGGTCACGCACCGACTCCACCGGCCGGCCGCTGCGGGCCGCGGCGCCGGCCAGCGTCTTCTGCAGCCGGTCCGTGTCAAAAGCCCCGGGCAACAGGTTGTTGACCGTGACATTGCGTGCGGCCAGCCGGGGCTGGCGCGCCATGCCGGCCACAAAGCCCGTCAGGCCGCTGCGCGCGCCGTTGGACAGGCCCAGGATGTCGATCGGTGCCTTGACCGCGCCAGAGGTGATGTTGACGATGCGACCGAAGCCCCGGTCGGCCATGCCGTCCACCGTGGCCTTGATCAGCTCAATGGGGGTGAGCATGTTGGCGTCCAGCGCGGCAATCCAGGTGTCGCGGTCCCAGTCGCGAAAGTCGCCAGGCGGCGGACCGCCGGCGTTGTTGATGAGGATGTCGACCTGCGGGCAGGCAGCCAGCGCGGCGGCCCGGCCCTCGGGCGTGGTGATGTCGCCGGCGGCCACCCGCACCTGCACGGCAGGATGGGCCGCGCGGATCTCGGCCGCTGCGGCCTCCAGCCGCTCCAGCCCCCGTGCGGTGATCACCACATTGACGCCCTCGGCGGCCAGCGCCTCGGCACAAGCCCGGCCCAGGCCCTGACTGGCGCCGCACACCAGGGCCCAGCGGCCCGCAATTCCCATGTCCATCCGGCACTCCTGAAAAAAGTTCGTTCAACGCCAGCGCGTCAGCAGCCACACGCCCGACAAGACCAGCGCCGTGCCCAGCAGCAGCACCGGCGTGAAATGCTCATCCAGCAGCCACACGCCCATGGCGATCGTCGACAAGGGCCCGATCATGCCGACTTGCGAGGCCAGCGTGGAGCCGATGCGCTCGATCGCCATCATCACCATCAGCACCGGCGCCACGGTACAGGCCAGCGCATTGAGCAGCGACAGCCACAGCACCGGCTCCGGCACCAGCGCAGCCGACCAGGGCCGGAACAGGGCAAAGTGCATGAGGCAGAGCACGCAGGCCACGCTGGACGCCAGGCCGGTGAGGCGCATGGCACCCAGCCGGCGCACCTCCTCGCCGCTGGCAATCAGGTAGACCGAATAGCTCAGGGCACTGCCCAGCACCAGCAATGCGCCCAGCAGCACATGGTCGCCCTGCAGGCTGAACTCCTGCCCGAACACCACCACGGTGCCACAGTAGCTCAAACCCGCGGCCAGCCACTGCCGCCGCGACACCGGCCGCTTGAGCCAGACCACCGAGAGCAACATCACCAGCGAGGGGCCGAGGTAGAGGATCAGGCGCTCCAGGCTGGCGCTGATGTACTGCAGGCCCATGAAGTCGAGCATGCTGGCGGCGTAATAGCCGGTGAAACCCAGGCCCAGCACCACCCGCCGGTCGCGGCCGGTCAAGGCCGGCTGGCCCCGCCCCGCCCACCAGGCCAGGGCCAGGAAAAAGGGCAAGGCGAACAGCATGCGGTACATCACCACCGTCACCGCATCCACGCCGTGGCGGTACATCAGCTTGGCCAGAATGGCCTTGCCCGAGAAAGCGATCGCGCCGAGCGCAGCCAGGCCGAGACCGGCCCCCAGTTGCGGCACCGGGCTCAGAATCCAGCCGCCGTGCCGTCGCGGCGCGGGTCGCTGGCGGCCACATAGCCGCGTTCCGCCACATCGCCCTCGCCTTCATCCAGCCGCCAGATGAACTGGCCGGCACCGAAGTCCTGATAGCTGTCGTTGATGACCTCGACCTGGTGGCCGCGCGCCAGCAAGCCGGCCAGCACATCCGCGGGCATGTTGGCCTCGACATTGATCTCCAGGCCGGCGTTGTAGCGCCAACGTGGCGCGTCGCAGGCGGTCTGCGGGTTCTGGCCGTAGTCCAGCATGCGCACCAGCGTCTGCAAGTGGCCTTGCGGCTGCATGTTGGCGCCCATCACGCCGTAGCTCATCACCGGCTTGCCTTGCCGGGTGACAAAGGCCGGGATGATGGTGTGGAAAGGCCGCTTGCCCGGCGCCACCACATTGGCGCTGGCCGGGTCCAGGCTGAAGCCATGGCCCCGGTTCTGCAGGCTCAGGCCCCACTCAGGCAAGACCACCCCCGAGCCGAAGCCCATGTAATTGCTCTGGATGAAGCTGACCATCATGCCCTGCTCGTCGGCCGCCGTCAGGTAGATGGTGCCGCCCTTGACCGGGTTGCCGGCACCAAAGTCCTGCGCCTTGTGCGGGTCGATCAAACGGGCCCGCTCAGCCAGGTAGGCGGGCGCCAGCAGGTCCTGCGCGGTCAGGCCCATGGCGGCCGGCTCGGCCACAAAGCGGTAGACATCGGCAAAGGCCAGCTTCATGGCCTCGATCTGCAGATGCTGGGACTCGGCGCTGTCGGCCGGCAGCGCGGCCAGATCGAAATGCTGCAGGATGCCCAAGGCCATCAAGGCCGCAATGCCCTGGCCATTGGGCGGGATCTCGTGCAGGGTGTAGCCGCGGTAGTCCTGGGCAATGGGCGTCACCCACTCGGGCCGGTAGGCGGCCAGATCGGCCACCGTCATCGCGCCACCCTGTGCCGCCGCAGCCTGGGCCAGGCTTTCAGCGATCTCGCCACCGTACAAGGCCTGGCCCCGGCTCGCGCCGATGGCACGCAAGGCACGCGCGGCACCTGGCAGCTTGAACATCTCGCCCACCTCGGGCGCCCGGCCCTGCGGCAGAAAGGCCTCGGCAAAGCCCGGCTGGGCCACCAATGCCGGCACCTGGGCGGCGGCCGCCCACTTCTGCTGCACCACCACGGGCACGGCGTAGCCGCGCTCGGCAATCTCGGCGGCGGGCGCCATCAGCTGCGCAAACGGCAGCTTGCCAAATCGCTCGGACAAGGCCACCCAGCCGGCGACGGCGCCGGGCACGGTCACCGCATCCCAGCCACGTACCGGTGGGTGCTGCGCATCGGCACCGTAGCGGGTCTTGAAATACTCCGGCGTCCAGGCTGCCGGGGCGCGGCCCGAGGCATTCAGGCCGTGCAACTGCTCGCCATCCCAGACGATGCAGAAAGCGTCCGAGCCCAGTCCGTTGCTGACCGGCTCCAGCACGGTCATGGCGGCGGCGGTGGCAATCGCCGCGTCCACCGCATTGCCGCCGGCCGCCAGCATGCGCAAGCCCACTTGCGCGGCCAGCGGATGAGAGGTGGCCACCACATTGCGGGCAAAGACCGGCAGACGGGTGGAGGGATAGGCGGGGCCGTTGGTGTAGCTGAACTGCATGATGTGGCGATGCTAGCGGATGCGGGTCCGGGGGAGATCAGCCTGATCAGGTGCTGACCTGCTCAGCCAGGTAACGGGTCACCACTGGATCAGCCGGACCGAGGTGGAAGGCCAGGCGCTGTTCGCGCAGGCCGATGTCGCCGGCGGTAAAGCGCTCGTGCCGGCGCAAATGCTCGTTCCACGATTCGTCGACGAAATACTCGACGTAGCGGCCTTCTTCACCGGTGTCGCGGAACAGGCCCCAGGACAGCGCGCCCTGGCGCAGCCGGGCCTGGCGGGTCTCCTGCATGACCCGGCCAAAGGCCTCGGCACGCGCCGGATCGATCCGGTATTCGACCGTCACCATCACCGGGCCAGCCTCAGGGTCGAGCGAAATGACCGGCGCGGGCAGGCTGTTGGCGCGCGCGGGCGTGTGGTCATCGGCGGTGCCCAGGATCAGCGGCCGGCGCCGCAGCCAGAGCAGCACCAGCAGCGCGCTGGCCGCCGAGCCGGTCAGGCTCCAGTTCACGCCCACATGCTCGGCCACCTGGCCCCACACGGCTGCGCCGGCCGCGCTGCCGCCCATCAGGCCCATCTGATAGATCGACATGCCGCGAGCACGCACCCA
>CALRVU010000058.1:0-10519 GCA_943371685.1 Bordetella parapertussis
AGGTGGCGGCCGTGGTCCAGGCCTGTGCTGCCCATGGTGCTTCACTGGTTCCGCAGGGCGGCAATACCGGTTTGGTGGGCGGCGGAGTGCCCGATGGTTCCGGCAGCCAGGTCGTGCTGAGTCTCGGGCGCATGACAGGCATCCGTGCCCTGGATCCGGCGAACCTGACCATGACGGTGGAAGCCGGTTGTATTCTGCAGACCGTGCAGCAGGCGGCGGATGACGCCGGTCTGATGTTTCCCTTGAGTCTGGCGGCCGAGGGCAGTTGCACCATCGGCGGCAATCTGGCGACCAATGCCGGCGGCACTCAGGTCCTGCGCTATGGCAATGCACGTGAGCTGTGCCTGGGGCTGGAGGTGGTCACGGCTCACGGCGAGGTCTGGGACGGGCTCTCCGGCCTGCGCAAGGACAATACCGGCTATGACCTGCGGGATCTCTACATCGGCAGTGAAGGCACGCTCGGGGTCATCACCGCCGCCACGCTCAAGCTCACACCCCGGCCTGGTGCACGGGTGACCGCGATGGCCGCATGTGCCGACGTGGCCGCTGCCGTGCGACTGCTGGAGCTGGCTCGCGCCCGCCTGGATGCCGGTCTGAGCGGCTTCGAGTTGATGTCGCGCTTCTCACTTGAACTGGTGGGCCGGCACTTTCCACAGTTGCCGCAGCCATTGCCCCAGGCGCCATGGTGCGTGCTGCTGGAGCTGTCCTCCGCTGGCGAGGAAGCGGGGCGAGAGGCCCTGGAGGCCCTGCTCGGCGAGGCATTGGAGCAAGGTCTGATCGACGATGCGGCGGTGGCCCAGAGTCTCGCGCAGTCGCGCAATCTGTGGCATCTGCGCGAATCCATCCCGCTGGCCCAGAGTGAAGAAGGTCTGAACATCAAGCATGACATCGCCCTGCCCGTTTCGGCGATCCCGGCATTCGTCGAGGCCACTGACGCGGCCCTGGAGCGCGCGGTGCCCGGCGCCCGCCTGGTCAACTTCGGTCATGTGGGTGATGGCAATCTTCATTACAACGTGCAAGCCCCCGAAGGCATCGACAGTGCCGCTTTCCTGGCGGCGCATGAGTCCGCCATCAATGCGCTGGTCTATGCCGGAGTGCGCCGGCATGGCGGCTCGATCTCTGCCGAGCACGGGGTGGGCGCGCTCAAGCGGGACATCCTGCCGCTCTACAAGTCTCCGGTGGCCTTGTCGCTGATGCGGACCATCAAGACGGCACTCGATCCCTTGGCGACCATGAATCCCGGTCGGCTGATCTGAGTCTGATAGCCGCGCAGCGTCGCGATCAGTGAGTGCGCCCCTTGAGGGCTTCTGGCACGGCCAGGGTGTGAACCTCGATGCCTTCTTCGGTCAGGGCCACGCGCTCGGCATCCGTGGCCACCCCGCGGATGCCCCGGAGCTCCGATTCACCGTAATGGATCCGGCGTGCTTCTTCAGCAAACGCCGGGCCTACATCCTCGGTGTTGCTGAGCACCGCCTTGACCGCGGCCACCCAGGCGTCCTGGAGCGCGTGCGTGTGCGAGGGCACTGGCAGGCTCGCTGGCGCCGGCCCAGGCTGGGTCGGGGCCGCCGCTCCAGTTGGTTCGACGGTGCCGGCATGGGGCTCATCGGACTTGGCGCCCGACAAGTTCAGTCGTGGTGCGCTGGGCAGGCGGTTGATCTGATCGACACCACACAATGGACAGACCAGCTGGCCTCGGCTTTGCTGCGACTGGAAGTCGGACTCGGAGCCGAACCAGCCCTCGAATGCATGGCCGGCGGCACAGCGCAGGTTCAAGACCTTCATGGGGTCGAAGGGTCGACTGATTCAGCTGGCGCGGGCTGCCATGTCAGAGCCCACTCACCGCGACGCCACTTCTGCAGCCAGAGCAGCCCGATCAGCGTCTTGGCATCAGTCAACGAGCCCGCTGCCGCGAGCGCATCCAGCTCGGACTCCTGCATCAAACAAAGATCGATGAGTTCACCGTCGTCCAGCGACTGCGGACCGGCGCTGAGTCCACGGGCGAACCAGATCTCGATCAGCTCGGTGGAGTAGGCCGCGGCGTTGTGCAGCACGCCGGCACAGGCCCACTCACGCGCGCGGTAGCCGGTTTCTTCAGCCAATTCACGAATGGCGGCGGTCCAGCGGGACTCACCTGCGTCGATCTTGCCTGCCGGGAACTCCAGCAAGACCTGACCCAGTGGATAGCGGTACTGCCGCTCAAGCACCAGTCGACCATCGTCGAGCACGGGAATGATGACCACGGCACCCGGGTGAACCACGTACTCGCGTTGCGCGAGCGCGCCATCGGCAAAGGCGATCTGGTCTCGGCGGACCTGCAGGAAGTCGCCGGCCAGCACCAGTTCGGAGGCGCACTGCCGCTCGATCAGGCGCTCATCCGACATGCAATGTGTCCCGCTCGACGGACTTGCGCAGGTAGCGCCAGACGAAGCCTGGCGAAGCCAGCGTCAGGAACAGGCAGCCGGTGGCCGCATAGAACTCCCACCCCTGAGGGGCGCGCTGCCCAAGGTACGACTCCAGCGCGAATCCGCATGCCAGCATCACACCCCACATCAAGACCAGCTCCAGCAGGCGCCAGATCACCGATTTCGGTTGGCGCCTGGGGCCGATCAGCAGCAGCCGCTCATTGAAGAACGGCAGGTTGGCGGCGAACAGGGCGAGCGCCACCACCAGCCAGACGGCGATGGATTGGTTCATGTCGGTCTGGCGATGATCTTCAGGGCGACTCAGCCCGCCAGCGCGGCCACGATGACATCGCGGCACAAGCCCATCAAGCCATCAGGCAGCAAACCCAGCACCAGGGCTGCCATGCCGTTGATCGCCAGCAACACGCCCACGCCACCTTGAGATGCCACGGGCTCCGAATCGCTGGCGGCGTCAAAGTACATCACCTTGACCACCCGCAGATAGTAGAACGCACCCACCAGCGACAGCAGCACGGCAATGATGGCCAGCACCATGTAGCCGGTCGATCCGGTCGTCACCAGCGCTTGAATGATGGCGAACTTGGCATAGAAGCCCACCAGCGGCGGCACGCCGGCCAGCGAGAACATGAACAGGGTCATCACGCCAGCCAGCCAGGGGTTGCGCCGGGCCAGACCCGCCAGGTCGGAGAGCTCCTCGCTCTCGAAGCCCTGACGCGACAGGAACATCACCAGGCCGAAGGTACCCAGGGTGGTGAGCACATAGGTGATGAGGTAGAACATGGCCGAGCTGTAGCCATTGGCTGCAGACTGGGTGCCGGCATCAATCACCGTCGGTGTGAGGCCCAGCAGCATGAAGCCGAGCTGGGCAATGGCCGAGTAGGCCAGCATGCGCTTCAGGTTGGTCTGTGCAATGGCAGCCAGGTTGCCCAGCGCCATCGACAGAACCGCCAGGACGATCAGCATCTGCTGCCAGTCATGCGCGATGCCGCTCAGCCCTTCCACCAGCAGGCGGATCGCAATCGCGAAGGCCGCCAGCTTGGGTGCGCCACCGATCATCAGGGTGACGGCGGTCGGGGCGCCTTGGTAAACGTCGGGCACCCACATGTGAAACGGCACCACACCGAGCTTGAATGCCAGGCCGGACACGATGAATACCACACCGAAGGTCAGAACCGTGGCGTTGATGTCACCCTTGCTGATCCGGTCGAACACCTCGGGGATGTCCAGCGAGCCGGTGGCACCGTACAACATCGACATGCCGTAAAGCAGGAAACCACTGGCCAGCGCCCCAAGCACGAAGTACTTCATGGCCGCCTCGGTGGAGGCAGCATGGTCACGGCGCAGGGCCACCAGCGCATAGAGCGACAAGCTCATCAACTCCAGGCCCACGTAGACGACCAGGAAATTGTTGGCTGAGATCATCACCGAGATGCCCAGCAGCACAAACATGGCGAGCGTGAAGAACTCGCCCTTGAGGAGCTCGCGCGTCGCGATGTAAGGCCGGGCATAGGCCAGCGTCAGCATCATGGCCAAGGCGGCGCACAAAGCCAGCATGTGGCCCATCGGGTCGGACACGACCAGCCCCTGCATGGCCAGTACCGAGGCGGCTGCGCCTTCGGCTTGCAGGCCGGTGCTGAGCGCGGCACCGTGCATGGCGGCCACCACAGCCAGCGAGGCCTGCGTCAACCAGAAGGTGACGCCCCGCTTCGGATCGGTGACGTGAAGATCGACGAGGGCAACCACGCAGGCTGCGATCAGCAGCAGCACTTCGGGATAGATGACAAGCCAGTTCATTTGAGTCATGGTGTGCGTTCCGGCTGCGTCAGTTGAGTTTCGACACGGCCACGTGCTTGAGCAACTCGGTCACGGAGACGTGCATCACGTCGGTGAAAGGCTTGGGATAGAGACCCATGGCCAGCACGGCGACCGCCAGGATGGCAAGCATCAGGAACTCGCGCGCGTTGATGTCTTCCAGCTGTCGAACGTGATCGTTGGTGATGTCGCCGAAATAGACGCGCTTGTACATCCACAGCGAGTAGGCGGCGCCAAAGATCAGAGCCGTGGCCGAGAGCGCGCCAATCCAGAAGTTGAAGCCCACGGCGCCGAGGATGACCATCCACTCGCCGATGAAACCCGCCGTGCCCGGCAGGCCGCAGTTGGCCATGGTGAACAGCAGAGCGAACGCTGCAAACTTGGGCATGGTGTTGACCACGCCGCCGTAAGCCGCGATCTCGCGCGAGTGGACTCGGTCGTACAACACGCCGATGGACAGGAACATCGCGGCCGAAACGAAGCCGTGCGAAATCATCTGCACGATGGCGCCCGACATGCCCAGTTCATTGAAGATGAAGAAGCCCAGGGTGACGAAGCCCATGTGGGCGATCGACGAATAGGCGACCAGCTTCTTCATGTCCTGCTGGACCATCGCCACCAGGCCGATGTAGATCACGGCCACCAGCGACAGGGTGATCATCAGCCAGGCGTACTCGTGGGCCGCATCAGGCGCGATGGGCAGCGAGAAGCGCAGAAAACCGTAAGCACCCAGCTTGAGCATGATGGCGGCCAGTACCACCGAGCCGCCGGTGGGCGCCTCAACGTGGGCATCAGGCAACCAAGTGTGCACTGGCCACATCGGCACCTTGACCGAGAAGGCCGCGAAGAACGCAAAGAACAGCAGGCTTTGCGCCGGCATGCCCAGCGGCAGCTTGTGCCAGGTCTGGATGTCGAAACTGCCGCCCGACTGGAAGTACAGGTAGGTCAGCGCAATCAGCATCAGCAGCGAGCCGAGCAGCGTGTAGAGGAAGAACTTGAACGCTGCATAGACACGCCGCGGCCCGCCCCAGATGCCGATGATGATGTACATCGGAATCAGGGTCGCCTCGAAGAAGACATAGAACAGCAGGCCGTCCATGGCGCAGAACACGCCGATCATCAGGCCCGACAGGATCAGGAAGGCGCCCAGGTACTGATGGGCACGCTCGGTGATGACTTCCCATCCTGCGATGACGACGATCACCGTCGTGAAGGCGGTGAGCAGCACGAACCAGACGGAGATGCCGTCCACACCCAGGTGGTAGCGCACGTTGAACCGTGCGATCCAGGCCAGGTTCTCGCTGAACTGCGAGGCGGCGCTGCCGGCATCGAAGCCGGAAATCAGCGGCAGAGTGACCAGAAAGCTCAACACGGCCCCGCTCAGGGCGATCCAGCGGGCAGCGCCCGGTTGATCGTCCTTGCCCAAGGCCAGCAACAAAACGCCGAATGCGATCGGCAACCAGATGGCAACGCTCAAAAGACCCATTTCTTGTTCTCCGCCCTCAATCAATGGCCGATACGGCTCATCAGGTAGGGCCACAGCTGCCAGGTCATCAGACCGAAGATGCCGAGGACCATCACCAAGGCATACCAGGACAGATAGCCTGTCTGGACCTTGCGCACCATGCCTGCCAGTCCGCCCACCGCGCGGGCGGATCCATTGACCAGTCCGCCGTCAATCAGCGTGACGTCGCCGCCCTTCCACAGGGCGATGCCCAGCTTGCGGGCACCGGCGGCCAGCACGTTCTCGTTGAACCAGTCGAGGTAATACTTGTTCTCCAGCACCTTGATCAGCGGCGCGAGCGCACGGCCAATGGCAGCCGGGATGTCCGGGCGGATCATGTAGAAGAAGTAGGACAGGGCCACGCCGGCCACGGCCAACCAGAGGGGCAGCGTGCTGAGCGAGTGCACGGCCATGGCGGTGGCGCCATGGAAGCCCTCGGCCAGTTCGGCCATCGCGGGATGCAACTCTGCATTGACGTGGATGGCGTCCTTCAGGAAATCGCCGTACAGCATCGGTCCGATGGTCATGAAACCGATCAACACCGACGGGATGGCCAGCAGGACCAGCGGCGCGGTCACCACCCAGGGCGACTCATGCGGCGTGTGCGATGCACCATGGCCGTCGTCGTGCTCATCGTGGTGGTCGTGCTCACCCGGGAAAGGCTTGTGGTGGAAGTTCTCCTTGCCATGGAAGACCAGGAAGTACATCCGGAACGAATAGAAGGCGGTGACAAACACCCCGGCCACCACCGCGAAGTAGGCGAAACCAGCGGCAGGCAAGTGACTGGCGTGCACGGCCTCGATGATCGAGTCCTTGGAGTAGAAGCCCGAGAAGAACGGCGTGCCGATCAATGCCAGCGAGCCCAGCAGTGAGGTGATCCAGGTCAGGGGCATGTACTTGCGCAGGCCGCCCATGTTGCGGATGTCCTGATCATGGTGCATGCCGATGATGACCGAGCCCGCCCCGAGGAACAGCAAGGCCTTGAAGAAGGCATGGGTCATCAGATGGAACACGGCCACGTTGTAGGCCGACACGCCGAGTGCCACCGTCATGTAGCCCAGCTGCGAGAGGGTCGAATAGGCGACCACGCGCTTGATGTCCGTCTGGATGATGCCCAGGAAACCCATGAACAAGGCCGTGATGGAACCGATGACCAGCACGAAGTTCAAGGCGGTGTCCGACAGCTCGAACAGCGGCGACATGCGCGTGACCATGAAGATGCCCGCAGTCACCATGGTGGCGGCGTGGATCAGTGCCGAGATCGGGGTCGGGCCTTCCATCGAATCAGGCAGCCAGACGTGCAGCGGAAACTGCGCCGACTTGCCCATGGCGCCGATGAACAGGCAGATGCAGGCCACGGTGATCATGGCCCAGTCGCTGCCCGGAAAGCCCATCTTGGCCAGTTCACCCGATTTGGCAAAGACCTCGGTGTAGTTCAGCGAGCCGGCATAGGCCAGCAGCAGGCCGATGCCGAGGATGAAGCCGAAGTCGCCCACGCGGTTGACCAGGAAGGCCTTCATGTTGGCGAAGATCGCCGTCGGCTTCTTGTACCAGAAGCCGATCAGCAGGTAGGACACCAGGCCCACCGCTTCCCAGCCGAAGAACAGCTGCAGGAAGTTGTTGCTCATCACCAGCATCAACATGCTGAAGGTGAACAGGGAGATGTAGGAGAAGAAGCGCTGGTAGCCCGGATCCTCTTCCATGTAGCCAATGGTGTAGATGTGCACCATCAGCGACACGAAGGTCACCACGCACATCATCATCGCGGTCAGGCCGTCAATCAGGAAACCGACCTCCATCTTCAGGCCGCCCACATTCATCCACTCGTAGATGGTGGCATTGAAGCGGGCGCCATCGATGGCCACCGACTTGAGGACCATGACCGAGATGATGAAGGCGATCAGGACGCCGAGGATCGTCAGGACATGGGAGCCGCGACGGCCGATGCTCTTGCCGAACAGGCCGGCCAGGATAGAGCCCGCCAGCGGCGCCAGGGGCACGGCCAACAGGAGGTTCTGGGAAAGTTGTGCAGACATGATCGTGAGGGCTCCGTGGGTGCTGTGTCAGCCCTTGAGGGTGTCGAGCTCATCGACCGCGATCGACGAGCGATTGCGGAACAGCACGACGAGGATGGCCAGGCCGATCGCAGACTCGGCCGCGGCCACGGTCAGGATGAAGAACACGAAGACCTGCCCTGCCATATCGCCCAGGTAGTGCGAAAAGGCGATGAAGTTCATGTTCACGGCCAGCAGCATCAACTCGATCGCCATCAGCAACACGATCAGGTTGCGGCGATTCATGAAGATGCCGACCACGGACAGGGCGAACAGGAAGCCGCCCAGCGTCAGGTAGTGATAAAGGGTGATGCCACTGCTCATGCCTGGCCTCCTTCCGGTGTCTTGGGCGTGGAAGGCGCTTCCACAGTCACTGGCATCTTCACCAGACGCACGCGATCAGCAGCCTTGGCTCGCACCTGTTGCGCAGGGTTCTGGGACCGGCTGTCCTTGCGCTTGCGCAGGGTCAGCGCAATGGCCGCGATGATGGCGACCAGCAAGAGCACCGCCGCCACTTGCAGGGGATACAGATACTGGGTGTAGATCTCCACCCCCAGTGCCTTGGTGTTGCCCATGGCCAGAACCTCGGGGGCCATCGCCTTGGCCGACGGCAGGTTGAAGCCGCCCTTCATGACCAGCGCCATTTCAAAGGCGATCAAGACGCCGATGAAGGCTGCCAATGGAAAGTGAGTCCAGAACCCCTCTCGCATGGTCTCGGTGTTGATGTCGAGCATCATCACCACGAACAGGAACAGCACCATCACGGCGCCGACATAGACAAGCACCAGCGTGATGGCCAGGAACTCGGCATGCAACAGCATCCAGATGCAGGATGCGTTGAAGAATGCGAGCACCAGGTAGAGGGCCGCATGCACGGTGTTGCGTGCGGTGATGACCATGAAGGCCGCCACCAGCAACACGGCTGAGAAGAGGTAGAACAGAGCGGAGGTGGTGTTCATTTTTTGTGTTGCGCCGGAGAGATGGCACTGACGGGGCGCTGGTCTGGGCAGCGACGCCGGCGTCAGCGGTACTTGGCGTCAGCCTCCTTGTTGGCCGCGATTTCACGCTCGTAGCGGTCGCCCACCGCGAGCAGCATGTCCTTGGTGAAGTACAGGTCGCCCCGCTTTTCGCCGTGGTATTCGAAGATGTGCGTCTCGACGATGGAATCGACCGGGCAGCTTTCTTCGCAGAAACCGCAGAAGATGCACTTGGTCAGGTCGATGTCATAACGGGTCGTGCGGCGGGAGCCGTCGTCACGCACGTCGGACTCGATGGTGATGGCCATGGCCGGGCAGACCGCCTCGCACAGCTTGCAGGCGATGCAGCGTTCTTCACCGTTTTCATAGCGACGCAGTGCATGCAGGCCGCGAAAGCGCGGCGACAGCGGCGTCTTCTCTTCCGGGAACTGCACGGTGATGTTGCGGGAGAAGAAGTGACGACCGGTCAGGGCCAGACCCTTCCACAACTCCAGCAACAAGAAGCTGGACAGGATTTCTTTGAGTGATGCGACAGCAGACATGATTTCTCTCTCGCCTTACTTCCAGATGTTCCACGGCGACTGGATCCACAGACCCACGACCACCAGCCAGATCAGCGTGATGGGAATGAAGATCTTCCAGCCGAGACGCATGATCTGGTCATAGCGGTATCGCGGGAAGGAAGCGCGGACCCAGAGGAACATGGTCACGACCACGAAGACCTTGATGCCCAGCCAGATCCAGCCCGGAATCCAGTTGAAGATGGCCGAGTCGATGGGAGGCAGCCAGCCGCCGAGGAACAGCAGCACGGTGAGCATCGACACCAGGATCATGTTGGCGTATTCGGCCAGGAAGAACATGGCGAACGACATGCCCGAGTACTCGATCATGTGACCTGCAACGATCTCCGACTCGCCTTCGACCACGTCAAACGGATGGCGGTTGGTCTCCGCAAGTCCGGAAATGAAATACACCATGAAGATGGGCAGCAGGGGCAGCCAGTTCCAGGACAGGAAGTTCAGGCCCATCTGTGCCATCCGACCCTTGTCCTGCTGCATGACGATGTCAGTCATGTTCATGCTGCCGGACACCATGAGCACGATCACCAGCGCGAAGCCCATGGCGATTTCGTAGCTGACCATCTGCGCCGAGGCACGCAACGCGCCCAGGAAAGCGTACTTCGAGTTCGAAGCCCAGCCGGCGATGATCACGCCGTAGACCTCGAGCGAGGTGATCGCCATCAGGAACAGCAGACCGGCGTTGACATTGGCCAGCGCCACCTCGGGGCCGAAGGGCACGACCGCCCAGGCCGCCAGCGCCGGCATGATGGTCATGACCGGGCCGAGGAAGAACAGGCCCTTCTGCGCAGCGGTCGGGCGGATGATCTCCTTGAAGATCAGCTTGACCGCGTCAGCGATCGGCGTGAGCAGGCCGTAAGGGCCAACCCGGTTCGGGCCGGGACGGATCTGCGACCAGCCGATGGCCTTGCGCTCCCAGAGCGTCAGATAAGCCACGCAACCCATCAGCGGTGCGACCACCACGATGATCTTGATGAGCGACCAGATGACGGGCCAGAGCACGCCGCCCATCAGCGCCAGTCCAGCTTGATTGAAGGTATCGATCATGAGCGTTCCTGCGTCTAGCCTCAGGCAGCGGCAACAGTGAGAGGGCCGAACATGGCACCCAGCGCGGCGGTGTCAGGGTGGCCGGCAGGCACCCGCACCGATTGAGGCGCCAGCCCCGGATCTT
>CALRVU010000059.1:0-10498 GCA_943371685.1 Bordetella parapertussis
CCTGGCCGATGCCGTGCTGATCGCCGCCGGCGTGCTGGGCATGGCCCAGGCGCTGGGCCAGAGCCCCCGGCTGGCCCAGGCCCTGGCCCTGGCCGGCGCCGCCTTCCTGGCGCTGTATGGCTGGCGGGCCCTGGCGCGGGCGCGGCGGCCGCAGCAGCTGCAGGCCGCTGGCGGGGGCGAGGGCCTGGCCCTGGGCGCCGCCCTGGCCCAAGCCGCCGCTTTCACCCTGCTCAATCCCCATGTCTACCTGGACACGGTGCTGCTGGTCGGCAGCATCGGCGCCCAACAAGCGCCCGGCCTGCGTGCCTGGTTCATCGCCGGCGCCAGCGCCGCCAGCCTGAGCTGGTTCGTGCTGCTGGGCAATGGCGCTCGCTGGTTGGCCCCCTGGTTTGCCCGGCCGCGCGCCTGGCAGGTGCTGGACGGGCTGATCGGCCTGACGATGTTCGTGCTGGCGGGCTTGCTGCTGCGGCATGTGTGGGTGGGCAGCTGAGCGTGGGGACTTGCTGCGTGGGGGCGCGATCTGGCAATCAATGCCCCTCGCTTCTTGGCTCGCTGCCGTTGCTGGACCCTGCCGCGGCAGAAGTCGATGCTGCGCTTGTGAACGCGCAGATTGATGAAGGTGGTGCTAGATTCATCCCTGGGCCGCATGCCGCAATGGGCCCGATGCCCGCAACTTGCGTTTGCGCAAGCCCCGGAACGCCCCGCTTCAAGAGACCATCCGGTCTGGCCGTCATGAACACACGTGATTCCTTGATGTTGGCTTTGATGTTCTCCGTCGCTGTTCCGGGCGCACTTGCCTCCACCCCGTGGGAGGCTTGGATCGAGCGGCCTGAGCCAAGCAGCGCCAAATTGGTTCAGAAGATCGAGTACACCGGCAGCAGCAGCCGTGCCGACATTGGCCAAGCGACGACTCGGGACTTGCGATCTTTGGCGGCGCGAATCGGCCGGGGCGACGCCGAGTCGGTGGCCATCGCCGTGCGATTGGCACGCACAACGCCGGCTGGCGCCAACCTCGAGGATATTCATGCCATTCTGGGTGTCACGGCCGGCGACGACGCCACAAGGTTCCTGACTGCGCTTCAACTCGAGGGTGGTGGCAAGTCCTGTCCTGGGGTCTCGTTCTTGGGTGAGCGGTTTGTCGACGATGAACCGGCTCGAGTGGCTGAACTTGAGCGCCGCAAGCGCGCGATCATGAAGGTCTCTTCCAAGTGGCTCATGCCCATTCGCAAGCTGTGCCTCGACGAGCTTCAACAAACTGGGGGAACTGCTTCGCCAGTCGGGCAGACAGACATCCATCCGATCGGGTGATGCTGGTTCCAGACCATCCAGACGACCATGGGCGCGGTGAGTTTTGGGCGCATAACTGTTTCCCATGCGACTGATAGGCATGAACAAATTGATGGTGCGGATCGTCCTGTTGCAAAGCCATCCAAGCCCGCCCGCTGGCCTGGGGCGGCTGGTGTTCAGGATCGGCAAATCCATCGGAGCAGGGGGCCGCATCCTGCTTGCCGCCTGCTTGGTGCTGGCGGCGTTTTCGGCGATCGTCGAACAGAGGACTGTGTTGCTGTCCTTTGTGTTCGGCTATGCGGTCATCGCAGTGCTGGTCCTTACTGAGGTGCTGTCTTCGGTGCTCATGTTCCTCGGCAATTGGCTGGCGGCCAAGGCGTAGTTGGGTGGGCGATTGATTGCCGTACACCGGCTGCGCTTGCGCTGCTGCAACTGCGAGCCTGTGGGAATCAATTGCGCAATGCGAGCCAAGAACACCGACGAGTAACGCGATCGGGGCGATTCAATCAAGGATCGCGCTGGCTTTGTCATGAATGCAAAAAGCCATCCAGCTTCGCACCATCGAATGGATGGCGGGCCTTCACCAGAATTCATGCTGCTCCAGCAGCACCGCATTTGGCGTAAGGAGTCGAGCGAAAATGTGCGTTGACCCGATGTTCAAACAGCCCTGCGCCAGTGGATCCCGCTCATCCGCGCTGTTTGAATGTCAACCACATACGCCTCGCACCATGCGCTTGAATCTTCGTCGACTCCTCTTGTCAGCGATGGCAGTCGGGCTAGCGGCAGGGGCCTCTCTCGTCAAAGGGACGTCCATGTCAGACCTTGCATCTGGGCAAAGAGCCGAGGCTTTGGCTCAGTTCATCGCCAAGAGGAAGTTCGTTGCCGAAGGTTTCTATCCTGGTGCTGCGACTGAGGAAGATCGAAAGCGACACGAGGCGAAAGTCAATGAATTGGCCGGGCGCCTGTTGCTGCTGCCGCCTGAGGCGCAAACGAAGACCAAAGTGCTGGATCTGTTCAAACTGGCGATGAGCGAGTTCGAGCAAGCTGATAGCGAAGAAAAGGACCGGTTCCTCCAGTACCTTGAAGATCTGATGCGCATCTTCAGCATCGAGAGCTCAGACGGTCTCTTGAACAAGTGGCGGTATGGATTTGATCCGAAGGAGTCGGTCGAGTCTCGCAACGCGAGCGCTGTGGCTTCCATGTCGGGCAAGGAGCGTGAACTGCTGGCCAAGTTCGAGAACATTGACGCTCGAACCGCCAAAGAAGCACTGCTTGCGGCGCTTGGGTCACCAACGATGGACACGGGCCTCGCGCAGATCTGGTTTCTGGAGCCGGATGCGTCCTCGGCAATTTCACTGTCAGTCCAAGCAGGAGTTACGGTGTTTTCTTGGATGGCGAAAGATCGATTCATGTTCGCCCGCCGACTGTGACGCCCAGCCAGACCAGCGCGCGAGGCGCCTGCTTGCGCCTCCGGAGACATTCAATGCAAGTCGAACACCGAATCACCGCCCATGCACCACCTGAAGTGATCTTCAGCATCTATGAAGACGTGGAGAACTGGCATGGCTGGGATCCTGATACCAAGCAAGCCACGCTCGATGGCCCGTTTCAGGTCGGCAGTCGCGGGCGACTGGTCCCCACCAAGGGCAGCGCGGTGCCCATGATGCTGACCAAAGCCGTCCCGGGGAAGTGTTTTACCGTCGAGTCCAGGATTCCGCTGTTCCACATGATCTTTGAGCACGAACTTTCGCCGGCCTCTGGAGGCACCGAGATCATCCACCGGGTCACGTTCAAAGGTCTGCTGACCTTGGTCCTGGGCCCACTGCTCTCCAGGCAGCTTGACGTCGGGCTGCCCGTCACGCTGAGCAGGCTGAAGGCGCTGGCCGAGTCGCGGAGTGCGGCCAGCCGGCAGGGCTAGTCGGCCAGCCCCAGCAAGGCTTGCTTGGCGGATCCGAAGTTGGGGTCGATGCGCAGCGCCTGTTGATAGCTCTCTCGCGCCAGGGCTTTGTTGCCTTGGGCCAGGTAGGCATAGCCCAGGCTGTCCCAGGTGTTGGCGGCTTGGGGGTAGAGGGCGGTGTTCAGCTTCAACAGGGCCACGCCTGCCGGCAATTGGCCTTGGCGGACCAGCTCGATGCCCTGGCGGTTCAGATAGTCCTCCTTGGCGGCGTCGTCGTTGGCGCTGCGCAAGGCCTGGTAGGCGCGCAGCGCGGCCTCGGTGTCGCCGGCCATCAGCAGCTCACGCGGCTGGCGTTGGTCGCCAAGCAGGCGGGGCAGCCGCTCGGGTGGGCCCTCGGGCTGGCTCAGCAGCAGGGCTTGGGCCGCGCCGCTGGCCAGCTCAAAGCTGCGTTCGCGCAGCCGCTCGCGCTGCAGATAGCGGTTGTCACCGACGCTGACCAGCTCACTGCGCGGGAAGCCGGCGAAGGTCAGGTAGAGGCGTTCGCCGTCGCGGCTCACCACGGCCACTTGCTCGCCGTTGACACGGTAGCGCCCGGGCGCCAGCGCCAGGGCCTGGGCGCTGGCTGGCAGGCGGGCATGGGCTTTGACGCCTGGCCAGCGGTAGGCAAAGGCCACGGCTTGCTGCAGCTCGTCCATGAAGGCGGGTTGATTGGCGTTGATCATCACCACCACGCCCTGGCCGCTGGTCTGGCTGCCCATGAGCAGCGTGCAAAAGCCCTCGTCCCAGCCGCCATGGCCAAAGTAGGGCTGGCCACCGACACGGGGCACGGCCAGCCCGAGGCCGTAGCCACTGCCCAGGCGGGGTGTCAGCATGTCCTGGGCCAAGGCCTGTGACAAGCGTGGGCTTTGTCCTTGGAGTGCCTGCTGGACCTCGATCAGGAACCGCGCCAGATCTTGCGAGGTGGTCCACAGGCCGGCTGCGGCCATCTCGGGATAGTTGTTGCGCTTGCCGCTCAGCTCGCTGCCGTCGGGCAGGATGCCGGCGGCAGCGCGCGGCAGTTGCGCCGCCGGCAAGGGGTTGCTGAAGTTGCTGTCGATCATGCCCAGCGGCCCCAACACACGGTCCTGCATCAGTGCTGGAAAGCTCTGCTTGGCCACATCGCCCATCAGCAGCTGGGCCACGGTGTAGCCACCGCCTGAATAGCGCATCTTGCTGCCAGGCAGCAGGTCCACCCGCACCGGGGCTGAGTTGGCCGGCGGCGTGCCATTGAGCACGGCCACGGTGTCGGGCACCGGTGTGCCGGCGGTGTAGCCGGCAAAACCATGCACCGTCAGCCCCCCGGTGTGGCTGAGCAGCTGCGCCAGCGTCACGGGCACCTTGTCGGTCAGGTCATTGGCCGGGATCTGCCAGGAGGTGAGCCGGGCATTGACCGGCTGATTCAGACCCAGGTCGCCCGCCTGGACCATGCGCAGCGCGCCATAGGCCGCCACCGGCTTGCTGACCGAGCCGGCCAGCAACAAGGTGCGCTCGGTCATGGGCAAGCCAGCCTCGCGGTCCGCCAGGCCATAGACCCGGGTCCAGGCCACCTTGCCGTCGTGGACCACGCTGATCGTGAGGCCGGGAACACCGTAGTGCCGCATGCGGTCGGCCAGCGTCCAGGGCACATCGCCCTCAAAGCTCACCGGCGGGCGCAGACCGCGCTCGACGGCGGCCACCTGCGCTGCGACATCGTCGGCCGCGTGGGCGGTGCCGGTGTTGAATGCCAACATGGCCAGTGCGGAGACCAGCCAGTGTGCAGGGCTGCGGGTCGGTGTCGGACGAGCGGGTGTCGGCATGGTCAGCTGGTTCATGGAGATGGGAGATCTAGCTTAGCCGCGCGGTGCAGCGCATGGCTGCCATTGCGACAGACGACCGGATGGCGTGATGGGCTGCGCTTTGCAACGCCGTAGTAGCCCGGCGAGCGAGACCGCCCGTGACGATTCTTGTCAGACCTGAAATGCCGACCCTGCAGAATTGCCAATTGTCCGGACAGGCCGCAACATCGAGCGATCCGGCGCAACTCGATTCGCCTTGTGCCCGCATGCCATGTTCGCGCAGGCGCGCGGCCACCCGGATTCACCAAGCCATCTTGTTCAGACCCCACATGCTCATCCGCGTACTCATTTCATCGCTGTTGCTTTTGCTCGCTGCCTGCGGCCATAACCCAGAGACGTTCAACAAGACGGAAGAAGCGCTCTTCCTGCGCAGCGTTGTCGACAAGCTCGCGGCCAGAGACTTTGCTTCGATTGAAAAGCTGCTGGACCCGAGGCTGGTCGAGCCCGACGTGCGTGGCGCACTCGAGCGGACCGCGGCCATGTTGCCAAGCGAGGAGATTGCGGGCGTGGAGCCCCTGAGGTTGAACGTCGTCGTCAGCACGGCTGGACCACGCACCGCACATATCGCGGCGGAGTATTCCTACCCATCCTCCAAATGGTTTGTGATCTCGGCACAACTGTCGGGTGAGCCGGGCAGCTTCCGCATCGTTCGGTTCAATGTTCAACCACTTCCGGCGCCCATGCGTCAGCTGCATGCCTTTTCATTCGAGGGAAAGGGCGTGGAGCACTATGCTTTCATAGTCGCGACCCTGGTGGCATTTGCGCTGTCAATCTATGCGTTTGTCATTTGCCTGCGGACCCCAGGGCTGAGCCGAAAGTGGCTGTGGGCGGTCTTCACCCTCTTGGGGTTTTGCGCATTCACGCTGAATTGGTCGACAGGTGTGGTCTCAATCAATCTGCTCTCCTTCAACCTGTTCAGCGCTGCGTTCGTCCGGGATGGGGGGTTCGGTCCTTGGAACCTCACTTTCTGCATTCCCGTTGGCGCTCTCGTCTTCTTGTGGAAGCATCTTGAAGCCGATAGCGCTGAACCAGCCGGGACTGTCGAATGAGTGGGGACCGTGATCGCGATGCGATCTTCATTCGCCCCTGATGGTTTGGCAGCTGTGCTGAGTGCGGATGCTGAGGCGGCTTGTCCGTCGTGGCGGGAGTCTTGGCAGCGCAGAGACCACCATCGGCGTGCACTTCAACCAGGCGCAGGCGCGCATGCAGCGCCCTGAAGCACTCTTGCTACAGTTGGCACATCCATATCAAACCCAGGGGAGATCAGATGAAAGCTGGCTACGCGCAGCGCCCGACGGGCGCGTTCATTGGTGCATCCTGGGCAGCGCTGCTCGTTGGTGCACTGACCTATCTGGTCGGTCTTTGGAACGCAGACATGCAGCTCAACGAGAAGGGCTATTACTTCACCCTCCTTATGTACGGTCTCTTCTCCGCCGTGTCGCTTCAAAAGTCGGTGCGCGACAAGCTCGAAGGCATCAAGGTGACCGGCATCTACTTCGGCCTTTGCTGGTTGTCGCTCGGCCTGTCGCTCCTGCTCCTGGCCGTGGGGCTGTGGAACGCCAGCCTTTCCTCGAGCGAGAAGGGCTTTTACGCCATGTCCTTTGTGCTGAGCTTGTTCGCTGCCGTGGCGGTGCAGAAGAACGTGCGTGACGTGGCACTGTCTGGCGACCCCCTGGCCACCGATACCGTCATCGGGGCCTGATCCAGCGTCCGGCCTCCTTCGGTATTCCTGCAGAATCGGCGACTCAAAGCGTTTGCATTCAAGCAAACCGAAACGAATCTCGGGGAGGGATTCATGCGAGTTCGGAAATATGCCGTTCTGATGGCGATCTGCGCCTGTCTGGGTGCCTGCTCGCGCGTGCAGGAGGTGGCCATGCCGGTGGTGGCCAAGATCAATGCCGCACATCCTCTGTCGCCAGAGGCTCGACTGAGCGAAGAGCGCTTGCTCACCCTGCTGTCCGACGACCCCAAGGCCATTGAGCTCGTCAAAGCCAAGGCCGAGTCACGGATGGCTTTGCGGGCCTTGACCTGTGCCAAAGATGCCAACGTGGGCCGCCTTGACACGGTGGCGACCGTGAAGTCGCTGTCTCTGGACGGGCTGTGCTTTCAGGAGCAGGACGCCGAACTGCAGACCTTCTACGGTCTTCGGGCCCTGGGCGTGCTGCTGGCCAAGCCCGCGCTGCGGCCGTTCAAGGCCGCAGGCCCGGTGGTGGCCCTCCCGAAAGGCAAGTTGAACCGGATTCTGGCGGGTGCTTTTGCACGCGACGCCGGCGTGGGCCTGTTGACCGATTGGGAGGGCAACGGCGTGGTGGTCGAGATCCCTGGCGGGATGCCCATCGCGCAGCTGCCGCCCTTTGGCGCCAACCTGGATTCATCTGCGCGCTTGTCACCCAACGGTCGGGTGGTCATGGTCAGCTCGGGCGGCCAGATGGAGTTCATCGAAGCCGAGACGGGCATCCGCATCTGGCGCTACGCCGATGCAGGGCGCTTGCGCCTGCAGGCCTGGCTGCCTGAAGTCCATGGATTCGTGGTTGCTGACAAGGAAGGCCAAGTCATGTTGGCCGACGGGCTGACGGGCGCGATCGATGTTCATCCGCTCTCGATCCCGAACAGCCAAGTCGCGACCCACATCCCGGGTCAGCCAGCTCGTTTGCTCATGGGCAATCAGCGCGAACTGATGCTGGTGGAGCATGTGCGCACGGAGCAGGGCATTCGCGCGTCGGCGGTCAAGCAGTATCGGTTTGAAGACGGACTGGGTGTCGTGGTGCGCAGCCCGGTGCCCATGCAGTCAGGGCGCATGGTGGTCTTCGCGTCGAACCGGGACATCGCCTGGCTGGATCTGAAGAGTGGAGCCCATGGCACTTGGCGGGTCAGCCCCATGCTCCGGAGCGCCTTCACCAAGCTCGATGAAAGTCGCATCGCCGTGGATGCCATGGACATGAACGCCACGACGATCAAGACATGGTCCTTGGACATCACCAGTGGGTCTGTGGCGCCCCTGGATGTTGCAGATTCCGATGGCGTCATCTTCGAGATCGGAGACCGGGTGGGCATGTTTCGGCGTGGCCGCGAGGCGTCGTTCGGCGATGTGTTGACCCAAGGTGAGACGCAGCCGCTGGAGCCCTTGGTGGCCGAGTACGACCTGCAACGGCAGCTGAACAAGCTTGAAGCGCAAGTCAGGCGCGATTCCGAGCTGAGCATGATTGGCCGCAGCGATCTGGCGGCCCCCGTTGCCCCGACTGGTGCGCTGTCGCCCGGTCTGGCCGATGTGCCGGCGGACGCTCAGGTGCACATGGTTGGCGTGTACGAGGGCAAGCGTGCAGCGGCAGAGCCTGCGGGTGCCCGTGGCAAGCGGGACGTTCGGGTGATGCTTCGTCCGTCGAGCCGGCCGATCGTGCTGGTGCTCTCATCGTACGAGCCCGTGAACTGGATCCTGGTCAACGGCGGCGCGCGGCTGTCGGCCGTGCTGCTCAGCGGCTATTCCGACTCGGCCGTGACCGGGATCGGCAGCACGCGCGTTCTGCGCATCGGCACGGCCTATGCCTATTCCACCGACAGTGCCGAGTACGCGCGTCTGCGCCAGACCGTCACGCGATACACCAGCCCCCGCGAGATCCGCTCCTTTCAGGGCGGCTACAGTGGTGCGGAGTTCAGTGTTGGCGGCAGTTGATCGGCAGTCCGGGTCGGCAGCGACACATTCCTAGGCAGAAATGAACATGCTCCGGATCATCTTGACGCTGCTGGGACTGCCCATTCTGCTGGCGGCGCTTCTGGCCTTGGTGGTGGCTGCCCGGCACGGCGCACTCGGCGCCGTCTCCCTTGAGACCTTCGAACTGGGCATCGTGCCCGTAGTGCTTGCCATTGCGCTGGTGATGGGGCTTGTCTTCCTGCCATTGCTGGGGCTGTGCTCACGCTGGCGCCCGGTTTCCTGGTGGAGTTCCGCCGTCATCGGCATTCTTTCGGCATTTCTGCCGCTGCTCGTCGCAGCGTGGCCGCTCCTTGCGGACACCAGCCTGCGAGCGGGTTTCCGACTGGCGCGCTTTGCGGACGGCTACCCGTGGCTGGCCCTGGGCGCGATCGGTGGCCTGTTGTTCTGGGGGTTGGCCCTCTTTCGAAACCCGGCCTTGGGCGGTCGATGCAGACCTTGTGATCAGCACTTCTGAGAATCGGATGTGACGGGGAAAATGATTCTGCTTTTTGTCGGTCGTGATGATTGGCAAAAAGACGAGGCTTTGAACGCTGTTCTGTTTGAGAAGCTGAAGGAGAATGATGTCGAGATCCTCTGGGAGGATCCTGCTGCGAAGTTAATTCAGTCACTCAAGAGCATCGAGCAGGGCCTCGGCTTTCTTCCGGCGATCTTCAGAATAATCAGTTTGCGGCTGGCGCAGGTGATTTTCGGATTGCGCCATCCTTCCTACTTCATCTATCTGCGCGGAAGAAGAAACGGCTCCGTGCAGAGTCGCTGCGAGTCCTTGAAGAAAACGATCAGGGATCGCGGCGTTGCCGCACGCACCATCGTCATTTCAAGATCGTCAGGGGGCCGAGTGGCTTCATTGATTGCTGATCAGATGGGCCTGAAGCAGCTTGTCTGCCTGGGCTATCCTTTCAGGCGCCCCGGTCATGGCGATGAACCCGAGCGGTATTCGCATCTGGCAAGCTTGCAGACCCCGATGTTGATCATTCAGGGCAAGCATGATGCGTATGGTGGTTTGGGGATTGAGCAAGAGTATGTTTTCAGTGACAAGATCGAGTGCGTCTTCATCGATACAGACCACAACTTTGACCTGACCGAGGCCATGGCCCATGAGCTTGTTGAGTTGATTGAAAACGCTACCGGCCTGACCAAGAAATGCGTTCAGGTTGCTTGACCTTGAAGCGGGGCAGTGGCTGGCCATTCCATTGGTCGGCGCTTCCCGAGCGCCGCATCTGGGCTCGACTTGCGAATCTTCCCGACGGCACCGCGGATGTGCTTGATTGCGACGGAATCGCCCGGTCCTTTCCAAACGCCACGTCTGCTCGGCTCTGGCTGCAAGAGGACGAATACTCTTCGCTGGAGAGCTTGTTTTCGTCCGGGGTGGTCCCAGCGGATTTGCGGGCGCCTGGAGCAACACTTTGACCGCTTTGACCTTCCGATATGCAAGTGACCTCCATATCGCCAGTAAAATCAAACCACTCGCTGGACTCGAATGGCACTGAAATGCCTCTGCGGGTCTTCACTCTATTCTCGGCCTTCCGCGTCCTGCCGCTGCATTCGGTTCAGTTCGGACGTTTGACATCACATCGTCTACAAAGCAATGACCAGCAACCCGTTCCAACCACCTCAGGCGGTGCTTGCCGACTCCTTGCCACCCAGCGTCGTTGTGCCAGAAGCCATCGCAAAGAAGATCAAGAACTGCTGGATGGCCGGTGTCGTCTCCATCGCAATCACCTTGATATTCGC
>CALRVU010000060.1:0-10467 GCA_943371685.1 Bordetella parapertussis
CCACGGCCAGTTCACCCTCGCGGTAGGGCCAGGACTGCAGGCGCGCATCCAGCAAGGGCGGCGCAAAGACGCCGACGTCGGCGCGACCCTCGGCCACCGCCTGCTGCACCGCTGTACTGGTCATGTCCTCCAGGCTGATGCGGATGTGGGGATGCTCACGAGAGAAGGCCGCCAGATCAGCCGGCAGGCATTCGGCAATCGCGGCGGCGTTGGCGGCGATGCGCAGATGGCCCTTGATGCCTCGGCTGAACTCGACCACCTCGCTTTCGAGCGCATGGAGAGAGGCATTCAGCCCACGGATGTGGCGCACCAAGGCGCGACCCGCTTCCGTCAACTCGACCCCGCGCGAGCGCCGCTCGAACAACTGCACGCCCAGCCGGGTCTCCAGGTCCTTCAGGCGCTTGCTGGCAGCCGCCAGCGCCAGATGCTCGCGCTCGGCCGCCCGCGTGATGTTGCGGGCTTCCGCGATCGCGAGGACCAGATTGAGCGTGACCAGATCAAAACGCATGGCTGCAAACCGCAACGGGAACACAAAAAGGGGCGAAGCGGGCCGCATGCGCCGGCGCCCTGCCACTCGGATCAAGTGGTTGGCGCGGGTTGGGTGAGGACCGGTAAGTCTTCGGCCAGCAGCGCTTCGCTGACCTCTATTCTGCGCGAAGCCAAACCATCAATCGCACGGATATTGTCCATGCAGACTTCGCCTGAAACGAAGCCTTTGACCGAATGCGCCCCAAACCAGCGCTGATCTGGCTTTCGTGTCCAGGCATCGGTGATAGCCTCTGCGCCAACATTCCGGCCGCCACCCTTCCGGAAGCCCGCCTTCTTGAACCATGTCCGCCTACCTGCTCGTCGCTCTGCAAATGCTGCTCTACGCCGGCCTGTGGCTGCTGGCCAGCCTGGCACTGCGACACGAGCGAAGCGCCATGCTGCACTGGCTCGGCTATGCGCTGACCAGCGCCCTGGGCATGGCCTTGATCGCCTGGCGCCCCGCGGGCCCGCCATGGCTGACGGGCCCCATGGTGGCCCTTTGCATCGTCGGCAGCCTGATGCTTGCCAGCCGGGGCGTGGAGCGATTTCTGGCCATCCGGCCCCGGGATCTGGAGTACACGGGGCTTCTGGGCGCCTGCCTGCTGCTCCTGCTCTGGACCGGCCCGGCTCCCGAGCAGGCGCATTGGCGCCAGGCGCTGGCCAGCAGCGTGGCGGCCTGGTTGCTGGGCCGAGGGGCCGTGCAGTGCTGGGGCGCGCTGCTGCGCGAATACGGCCGGCGGGTGGCCTTGGCCGCCGCAGCACCTGTGCTGGCCATGCTCCTGCTCAATGCAGCCCTCGCGGTCAGGGCCGTGTTGACCGACCCGGCCATCCACCACGATGCCGACGAGCACTCGGCGCAGGTCCTGACCTGGACGATCACCCTGGTGGCTGCAGCCGCGTTCAATTTCCTGTTCGTGTTCCTGGTGGTTCTTCGCCTGCTGCTGCGCATGTCGCATCAGGCGCGCCACGACCCGCTTACCGGCCTGCTCAACCGCCGAGCCATGAGCCTGGTGCTGGAGGCCGAGTGGCAACGACAGAAGCGCCTGGGCACGCCTTTCAGCGTGCTCAGCCTCGATCTGGATCACTTCAAGCAGATCAACGACCAGCACGGCCACGAGGCCGGCGATCGGGTGTTGCAGGCATTGACCCAGCGCATCCAGCCTGAATTGCGGGCCGTGGACCGCTTCGCCCGCATGGGTGGGGAAGAGTTTCTGATCCTGATGCCGGGCTGCGCCGCCGACCAGGATGGCCTGAGCACAGCCGAGCGCCTGCGCGCCCGGCTCACGGCCGATCCACTGGAGGCCGGTCGCGCCGGTAGCCTGCCGATCAGCGCCAGCTGGGGCGTGGCAGGCCCGCAGCCCGAGGACGCCGAACTGGAAGCGGTATTGCGCCGGGTGGACGCCGCGCTCTACCTGGCCAAGCACACCGGCCGGAACCGGGTCGTGCTGGGCTCAGGCGCCGAAGCCGTAACGGCCCTCAGCGGCAATCTGAGCCAAGGGCAAGCGAGCACTCGGCCCCTCGCGTGAGGCCAGCGCCTCTGGCAGCTGCGACTTGTCGCCGAGCTTGCCGACCGCCACGACGGCCTCGATGGCCACATCATCAGGCACGCCGAGCGCAGCGCGCAATGCAGCAGCGTCGAAGCCGCCCATGCCATGGGCCGCCCAACCCGACAAGGTGGCTTGGAAGGCCAGGCTGGCCCAGGCTGCGCCGGCGTCAAAGGAATGCCAGACATTGGCCACGGCTTCTGTCTTGCCTGGCGGCGTGGAGGTCTTCTTGGACAGAACGACGATCAAGGCCGAGGCCTTGCTGGCCCAACCTTGATTGAAGGGCACCAGGCCCTCAAAGATCGGCTGCCAGGCCGGCGTGCCGGCGTGCGCATAGACGAAACGCCAAGGCTGGATGTTGGACGCAGACGGCGCCCAGCGGGCGGCCTCGAGCAAGCTCATCAGCACGCTGTCCGGCATCGCTTCGCCGGTGAAGGCGCGCGGCGACCAGCGGTCGGTGAACAAGGCGTTGACGGGATGCTCGGTGATGCGAGGGCTGGTCATGGTGTTGCGCCGCGCTGATGGCGGTCCGTGAAACTGGCAGAGCTTGATTGTCGCCAGCCTCACCCGCCCATCGTTCAAGCGCTTGCAATGCGCCAGACGACTGGGGCGCATGCCGCGGCAAAGCAGCATGCGCCCCCAGGGCCCGGAAGGCCCTCAAGGCATCAAACGGCTGCGGCAGCGAGCAGGCCGTTCAGCGTCACGCTCGGCCGCATCACGGCCTTGACCTTGTCAGCGTCCGCCATGTAGTAGCCGCCGATGTCGACCGGATGGCCCTGCACGGCCGCAAACTCGGCCACGATCTTCTGCTCGTTCTCGGTCAAGGCCTGGGCCAGCGGTGCGAAAGCGGCCTGCAACTCGGCGTTTTCAGACTGAGCGGCGAGCTCCTGGGCCCAGTACATGGCCAGGTAGAACTGGCTGCCGCGGTTGTCGAGCTGGCCAGTCTTGGGCGACGGGTTCTTGTTGTTGTCCAGCAGCTTGCCGGTGGCCGCATCCAGCGCCTTGGCCAGCACCTTGGCCTTGGCATTGCCGGTCTTGATGCCCAGATCTTCCAGGCTGACGGCCAGCGCCAGGAACTCGCCCAGGCTGTCCCAGCGCAGGTGGTTTTCTTCCACCAGTTGCTGCACATGCTTGGGCGCCGAGCCACCAGCACCGGTCTCGTACATGCCGCCGCCGGCCATCAGGGGCACGACCGACAGCATCTTGGCCGAGGTGCCCAGTTCCATGATCGGGAACAGGTCGGTGAGGTAGTCGCGCAGGATGTTGCCGGTGGCGCTGATGGTGTCCAGGCCACGGATGACCCGCTCCAGCGTGTAACGCATGGCACGCACCTGACTCATGATCTGGATGTCCAGACCGGTCGTGTTGTGCTCATGCAGGTACATCTTGACCTTGGTGATCAGCTGGGCCTCGTGCGGACGGTACTGGTCCAGCCAGAAGACCACCGGCATGCCGGAGTTGCGGGCGCGGGTGACGGCCAGCTTGACCCAGTCGCGGATGGCGGCGTCCTTGCACTGGCACATGCGCCAGATGTCGCCGGCTTCCACGTTCTGGCTCAGCAGCACTTCGCCGGTGGCGTTGTCGGTGATGTTGGCGACGCCGTCTTCGGTGATCTCGAAGGTCTTGTCATGCGAGCCGTACTCCTCGGCCTGCTGGGCCATCAGGCCCACGTTCGGCACCGTGCCCATGGTCTTCGGATCGAAGGCGCCATGCCACTTGCAGAAGTTGATGATCTCCTGGTAGATGCGGGCGAAGGTCGACTCCGGCATCACCGCCTTCACGTCCTTCAGGCGACCGTTGGCATCCCACATCTTGCCGCCGTTGCGGATCATGGCCGGCATCGACGCATCGACGATCACGTCGTTGGGCGAATGGAAGTTGGTGATGCCCTTGGCCGAGTCGACCATGGCCAGCTCAGGCCGGTGCTCATGGCAGGCGTGCAGATCGCGCTTGATCTCTTCCTGCTTGCTCTGCGGCAGCGTGGCGATCTTGTCGTAGAGGTTGGCCATGCCGTTGTTGACATTGACACCCAGCTCTTCGAACAACTTGGCGTGCTTCTCGAATGCATCCTTGTAGAAAATCTTCACGCAATGACCGAACACGATGGGGTGCGAGACCTTCATCATCGTGGCCTTGACGTGCAGCGAGAACATCACGCCGGTCTTGCGCGCGTCTTCAATTTCCTTCTCGTAGAACTCCAGCAGCGCCTTCTTGCTCATGAACATGCTGTCGATCACTTCGCGGTCGAGCAGCTTGGTCGAGGCCTTGAGCACCACGGTCTTGCCGCTCTTGGTGATCAGCTCCATCTTCACATCACGGGGCCGGTCGAGAGTCATCGACTTTTCACCGTGATAGAAGTCGCCATGGTGCATGTGCGAGACGTGCGAGCGCGAGGCCTGGCTCCACTCGGCCATGCTGTGCGGGTTCTTGCGGGCGTATTCCTTGACGGCCTTGGGTGCGCGGCGATCGGAGTTGCCTTCGCGCAGCACCGGGTTGACGGCGCTGCCCATGCACTTGTTGTAGCGCAGGCGGATGGCCTTCTCTTCGTCGGTCTTGGGCTGCTCCGGGAAATCCGGCAGCGCATAGCCCTTGGCCTGCAACTCGCGCACAGCCGCCAGCAACTGGTTCTGCGAAGCGCTGATGTTGGGCAGCTTGATGATGTTGGCATCGGCCTGGAGCGTCTTCTTGCCCAGTTCGGCCAGCGTGTTGGGAACCCGCTGGGCTTCGGTCAAGAACTCCGGAAACTCGCCCAGGATGCGGGCGGCCACTGAAATGTCGCTCTCCTCGACCTTGATGCCGGCCGACGAAGTGAACGCACGGACGATGGGCAGGAAAGCCGCGGTCGCCAGAAATGGCGCCTCATCGGTCAAGGTGTAGATGATGGTGGGCTGGGTGCTCATCTTGGTCTCCTGGAGCGGATAGGGGTGGAACGGGCTGTGCCTTCAGGCAGGCAGCCCGGACGAAGCTTGCAACATTGTGCTCGGGCACGCTGGCGCAAGGGCTCGATTTTTGAATTCACATCTCACAGTGTGGAATTTTATCGAGCTCGTCGCGATTTTTTCGACGTGCGCGGCTCAATTCGCCGCTTGATCCTTGACCTGCTGAAGGGCCGCGGGATCTTCCATGGTCGTCAGGTCGCCCGGATCGCGGCCCTCACAGACGGCCTGGATCGCCCGGCGCAGCAGCTTGCCGGAGCGGGTCTTGGGCAGCGTGTTGACGAATCGCACGCGCGCCGGCCGGGCCACGGCGCCGAGCTGGCTGTCCACCCGCTTCATGATCTCGCCCTCCAGTTGCAGGGCGGCTTCGGGCGTTTCGGCGCGCGACGGATCCTTGAGCACGGCAAAGGCCACCGCCACCTGACCCTTGAGCGCATCGGCCACGCCCACCACCGCCACCTCGGCCACGTTCGGGTGACTGGAGATGCTCTCCTCGATCTCGCGGGTGCCCAGGCGGTGGCCGGCCACATTGATCACGTCATCGGTGCGGCCGAGGATGAAGTAGTAGCCGTCGGCGTCGCGCACACCCCAGTCAAAGGTGCTGTACATGGTCCGGCCGTGGATGCTCGACCAGTAGGTCTTGACGTAGCGGGCATCGTCGCCCCAGATGGTCTGCAGACAACCTGGCGGCAGCGGGCCCTCCACGGCGATCACGCCCTTCTTGTTCGGCTCGGTGATCTCTTCGGCCGTGGTCTCGTCGATCAGCTTGATGTCATAGCCGTAGACGGCCTTGCCGGGCGAGCCGAAGCGCGTGGGCGCGGGTTCCACGCCATTGCAGATGGCCATGATCGGCCAGCCGGTTTCGGTCTGCCAGTAGTTGTCGATGATGGGCTTGTGGATGGCCTCGGACATCCAGGTGGCGGTGGGCTCGTCCAGCGGCTCGCCGGCCAGGAACAGGGCCTTCAGACTGGACAGGTCGTACTTGCTCAGATAGGCGGGATCTTGCTTCTTCAGCACCCGGGCAGCGGTGGGCGCCGAGAACATCACCGAGACCTTGTACTTCTCGACCAGGCTCCACCAGATGCCGGCATCCGGCCGGGTCGGCAGGCCTTCGTACATCACCGTGGCCATGCCGGCGATCAGCGGGCCGTAGATGATGTAGCTGTGGCCCACCACCCAGCCGATGTCGCTGGTCGAGAAGAAGGTCTCGCCGGGTTCGCCACAGTAGATGTGCTTCATGGACGCGGCCAGCGCCACGGCATAACCACCGGTATCGCGCTGCACGCCCTTGGGCTTGCCGGTGGTGCCTGAGGTGTAGAGGATGTAGCTCGGATGCGTCGAGTCCACCCAGGCGCAGGGCACGACCGTGTCCAGGTTCTGCTGGCGCAGGCTGGCGTAGTCTTCATCGCGACCTTCGACGCGCGTGAATTCAGCCAGCTGGCGATTGACCATCAGCACCTTGGCAGGCTGGTGGCTGCTCAGCGAAATCGCCTCGTCCAGCAGCGGCTTGTAGGCCACCACCTTGCCGCCGCGCATGCCGGCATCGGCGCTGATGATCAGCGCGGGCGTGGCATCGTCGATCCGGCTGGCCAGCGAATGGCTGGCAAAGCCGCCGAACACCACCGAGTGGATGGCGCCGATGCGCGCACAGGCCAGCATGGCAAAGCAGGCCTCGGCAATCATCGGCATGTAGATCAACACCCGGTCGCCCTGCTTGACGCCGAGGCTGAGCAGGATGGCCGCCATGCGCTGGACCTCGGCATGCAGGTCCTTGAAGCTGTAGACGACTTCCGTGTTCGTTTCGGTCGACACGAAGATCAGCGCGTTCTGCTCGGCCCGGGTGGCCAGGTGCCGGTCCACCGCGTTGTGGCAGAGGTTGGTCAAGCCGCCGGCGAACCACTTGGCGAACGGCGGGTGGCTGTAGTCGCAGACCTCGTCGAACGGACGCTGCCAGTCGATCAGGGCGGCCTGCTCCGTCCAGAAAGCATCGCGATCATCGATCGAGCGGCGGTGAAATTCGGCGTAGCTGGTGCGGGTCGGGGTCATCGGATGTCTCCTCGCTCTGCGGCGGCGGTGTTCATTGGGTCCGAGCCTGGCAACAGGCCCGACCGCCATTGGACGCAATGTGGCTGACAAGGTGCTGTCGCCGGGCCTGTTCGAGCTTGACCAGGCTCAACCCGTCGACAAAGAAAGTGCACTCAATGCATGCGCCAGCAACTGCCCGGGCTCGACCCGCGTGGCCAGGCCCTCACCACGCAAACGCTCCAGAGAGCGTCGGCTCAAGGTATGGACCCCTGCCGCGTGCCGGCTCTTGAACATGAAGAACTGCCCGTTGTCGCTGCGCCAGGTCAGCAGCGCCGTGACCCATCGACCCTGGAGCTTCAACCGGCAAAGATCACCCACATGGAGTGCCGACAGCCAGGCCTCGCGCTCTGCCTGGGCTGCAGGGTCGTTGACCAAAGCCTCGCCCATCCCCATCGGCACGGTGTCCAGATCGGCATGGCCTTGCCACTCTTCGTCCCAGTCAGCAGGCGCCCCGGCCGGCGGATCCGGTTCGGGCACGGCTGCAACAGGCTGGGCTGCAGCAGCCTGTTCCGGCTCGGGCGGCACATACAAAGTGGCCTCGGCCGGCGTGGCGGCTTGCAGCACTGGCCCCGCATTCAGCCACCGGGACAAATCGGCCAGATTGCCTTGCACCAGATGCTCGGGCAATCCTGCACCGCGCATCCCCTCGCCGGCCAGCGCCACCAAGGCTTCGCACTCTGGCCCGGCCACCGCATTGCCACGCCTCAGCCGCGACGCGGCCCCCAGAAAGTCGGCCACCGCATTCATCCAGCGCTCAGTGGCCGCATTCTCCGGGCCATCGAGCGCCAATGCCGCGGTGAGAACCTGCACCCAGGGGCCCAGCAAGAACTGCCTGAGCGTTGGCGGCACCGCCAAGGGACGAAGTTGGGCCACCAGTTGCGAGCGCACGGCCGGCTCGATGTCGCGCCGCCGGGATTCGAGTTCAAGCGCTGTCGCCAATCCGCGCGGATTGACATCTTCCATGGGCATGGGCAGCGAATCCAGCTCCGCCAGCGCGCTGTCAAAGCGCATGGTCGACAAGGGTTCCGCAGCCTGTTCCAGCTGCCCGAGCACCGGCTCCAGTTGCTGCGCAAGATCCTGCATCTGCCGGCTGGAGGGCTGCTGCACCACACTGAGGGCAGCGATGCGATCCAACAAGCGCCAGAACGGATGATCGGGCTGCTGCAAAGCCCTCAGCTCATCGGCACCGAGGCGGTCAAAGCAGGCCTGCACTCGAGCCCAGATCGGCTCCATCACGGGGCCGGCCTGGCTTTGCCGCGCCAAGACCTGCAACAGCTGGCCCAATTGCCCACTGACGGCTTCGACCGTGCTGCCGGCGGCAGCTGCCGCCCCCGTCGATCCGGCAGCCGACACAGGCTGAGCCCCTTGAGCGCCGGCCGAATCGAGCAACTGACCGATGGCCGCGCGGTTCCCGCTCCAGCCATGGCTCGGGCCGTGGGCCAGGCGGATGCGCATCGGTGCCGGCGGCACGCCCGAGTCGCGCAGCGGCCCGAGATGCTCTTCATAGACCTGGCTCAGCACGCTGGCCAGCACCGGACCGCTGAGGCGCAGCAGCGTGGCACGCACCCCCTTGGGCGTGCCCAGGCTCGTCAGGGCCCCCGCATAGGCTTCGGTGCAGCGCTCCGGCGTCAGGGGATAGGCGGTTGCGGTGTCCATGACAGGGGCGCCAGGCAGGTTGGCACACAGGGCATGCAACTCACGCAAGGCCCACTCACCGGCTTGGTCGATCTGCCGTTCGATGCGGACCAGCGCGATGCCTTCCTCGACCTCGGACTCGTCCATCAGGCTCAATGCCGGCTCGTCACCCGGATCGCCGAAAGCAGTGGACTCCGGCACGCCGGACGAACCGGGTTGCAAGGCCTGCGACAGGGCAAGTTCCAGGCTGTCACTGAAGGCGCGCGCCAGACCCCGGTGCCGCTCCTGCAACCATGCTGCCGCGTCTGCACTCTGGCCCCGCACCAGACCGCCCTGCCACTGGGAGGCGACCTGTTCCAGCAAGGCTTCCAGCAGACGCTGCTCCAGCCTCGGCGTCCAGCCGGCCAAGCCGCTGCGCAACAAGGACACAAAGGACTCGAAACCCTGGAAGCTTTTCATGCATCCTCGTGCAGCGGATGGGGAGCAACCCTATGCCCGGAGCCAGCCCGGACATCGACGGAGTCAGTGTAGTCCCGGCTCGACGGGAAGGCGCTCAGGGCTGTCCCTTGCGCCGCGGGCTTCAGGCCAGTGCGGCGATCACGTCAGGCGGCGCCTGAACCAGCTCGATCAACACACCTTCGCCCCCCAAGGGAAACTCGTCATTGCCCTTGGGATGAATGAAGCAGATGTCGTGGCCGGCGGCGCCCGGGCGGATGCCGCCGGGTGCAAAGCGCACGCCGTTGGCGCTCATCCAGGCCACCGCCGCAGGCAGGTCATCGACCCACAAACCCACGTGGTTGAGCGGCGTGGTGTGGACAGCCGGCTTCTTGTCGGGATCCAGCGGCTGCATCAGGTCGACCTCCACGGCCGTCGCACCCCGGCCCATCTCGCAGATGTCCTCATCGACGTTCTCGCGCTCGCTGACGAAGGTGCTCTTGACAGTGAGGCCGAGCATGTCGACCCACAGGGCCTTGAGCCGGTCCTTGCTGGGGCCGCCGATGGCGATCTGCTGCAGGCCGAGGATCTTGAAAGGTTTGCTCATGGTGGCTTTCGCAAGAGGGGATGCGGGCTAAGGCCTTGGCCCGCCCAAGCGGTCAATTTCAGGCGCTGCGCAATTCGTCCAGGCCGAGACGGTGCTGCTGCACGGTGCGGCCTTGCTCGTCGCGATGGACGAGGTTCAGGCCGCGCTGGGCCCAGTCGATGTCGATCAGGGCGTAGTGATTGACCCGCACCAGTTCACCCAGCCGGTTCGGCCCGGGCTCCTGGGCTGCCGCCCAGGCATGGGTCAGGCCGCTGGAGGTCAGCTCCGTCAACGGATAGGCCGTGCCTCGGCTGCGGCGGTAGACGGCACCGATGTGCCGGTCACCCGACAGCAAGACCACGCCCTGGGCTCGGGTCTGTCCGATCAGGTCCAGCAAACGCTGCTGCTCATGGGGGAACAGTCCCCAATGCTCATAGCCGTGGCCCTCGGCGATGACCTGGATGCCCGACACGATCAGCCGCACATCGGCCGGCTCGGCGAGCCTGTCCTGCAGCCAGCGCCATTGCGGCTCACCCAGCATCGTGCGGCTGCGGTCGGTGCTGGGGACAAAGCGCTGCTTGCCCGGCGCGTCTCGCTGGTCGGTCGGCTGCCAGTCGGAGCGAAACCAGCGGGTGTCGAGCATCAACACCTGCACCTGCTGGCCCGGTGGACCGTAGCGGCGCGCGTGGTAGATCCCTTCGCGTTGGCGCCGCTCGTC
>CALRVU010000061.1:0-10466 GCA_943371685.1 Bordetella parapertussis
CGGCGTGGCCTTGCAGCTCGGTCAACTGGGCGCGCAAGGTTTGCCGGGCCAGCCGCTGCAGGCCAGCGTCCAGGGTGGTGATGAGCTGAGCGGGTCGGGCCGCGCTGCGATTTTGCTGCTGCCACTGCTGCCAGGCCAGGCGGGCGGCATGCGGGGCCAGTTGCTCGCCCAGCGGCGGCTGGGCCCGGCGGGCCAGGGCGGTGGCGGCCAGCCAGTCCAGGCCCTCGCAGGCAGCCGGCTGGGTGGGCCCCATGCTGCGCAACAGCTCGCAGGCCCGGCGGGTCAGCGCGCCGGCCTTGGCATTGGGCGATCGAACCAACGCGGCCAGCAGGGCGGCCTCTTGCGCGTCCAGGCCACTGGGGTGTTTGGCAAACAGGGTCTGGCTGGCGGCGGCCAGGCCCACCGCCTCGCCGCGCAGCGGCACCAGGTTGAGGTAGGCCTCGAAGATCTCGCTCTTGCGCCAGTGCGCCTCCAGCGCCTGGGCCCGGCCGATCTGGCTGAGCTTGCGGCCCACCGTGCGGCCACCGGCCGACCGGGCCAGTGCCGGGTCAAGCAGGCCGGCCAGTTGCATGGTCAGGGTCGAGCCGCCCTGGGTGCGCTCGTTCAAGGCGTTCTGCCAGGCGCTGCGCAGCAGGGCCGACCAGTCCACCCCGCTGTGCGACCAGAAGCGCCGGTCCTCGCTGTGCACCAGGGCAGCCAGCAAGGCGGGTGACACGTCTTCCAGCGGCACCCAGTTCAGGCGCCGGGCCTGGGTGTCGATGCGCAGGGTCTGCAGCGGCTGGCCGCGGCGGTCGAGCAGCGGCAGGTCCGACGGCCGCCAGGCCGCGCGCACCTGGGCAAAGCTGGGCAGCTCGCCGTCATCGGCCGGCGCGGCAGCGGCCTGGCCCGTCAGCCACGAGCCGGCCAGCATCAAGCCGAATACGAACCGCCGGGCGCACCCTCTCACGGCTGCACGTCCAGCGCGGCATTGGGCCGCTCGGCAAAGCTGGCCGGCGCGTACATGGCCTCGATGCGGCTGGTGGGCAGCTGGAAGCGGCCGCTGCTGTTGAGCCGCACGGTGTACTCCACCGTGTGCTGGCCCTTGGGCAGCCAGTCGTAGATGGCGCGCCAGGCCTCGGTGGCGCGCTCGATGTAGGCCGGCGCGGTGCCCGCCCGCGGCGCCGCCTCAGACGCCACGGCAATCTGCGAATCACGGCCCAGGCCGCTGCCCAGCACGGTGGCGCCGGCCGGCAGCGGGTCGCTGATCGCGACCCAGCTCATGGAAGCGCGGGCGTCGATGGTCAGCTTGACCCGCAATACATCGCCGCGCGACCAGCGGCCCGCCACCTTTTGCGTGACCGGCGTGATGCTGCGATGCAGGCTGTAGCCGGCCTCCAGCGGCGCGGTCAGCGGCACGGCGGCGAGGGTCTGCACGGTCAGCCAGGGCTTGCCGCTGCCGCTGTGCTCGGCCAGCAAGGTGGCATTGCCCGCGTCTGCCGGCCAGGGCAGGTTGAGCGGCGCAGCGGCCGGGGACGCCCAATCCTGGCTGACGCGCGCCGCACCCAGGCTGAAGCGGCTGCTGCCGGTGACGGGCTGGGCTTCGAAGCGGGCGGCAAAGCGCCGGGCCGCCAGCGTGCCCCAGGCATTGGCGGTGGTGGTCAGCCAGGCGCCGCGCTGCTGGCGCGACAGGGCGCCGAGCATCAGGCGCGGCAGGTCGTCCTGCCAAGCGGGCTGGGCCAAGGCGGCCAGCACCAGCCGGTTGGCATTGCCATCGGCGTTGTCCATCAGCCACCACCAGAAGTCGGACTCCTCATCGACAAAGCGCAGGCTCTGGCTGCTCAGGTCCAGCCGGCTGCGCAGCAGGCGGTTGGCCTCGTCGAGCCGGCGGGCGCGATCAGGCAGGCCGTCAAGCCGCTGCAGCAGCAGCCACCAGTCGATCAGCGCTGCGGTGGGCCATTGGGCCGGTGTGATCTGCAGCGAGCCGAACTGGCGCGGCAAGGCCCGGCCATGGCGCGACAGCGCCTCCAGCGCGGCCAGCTTGCGCACGTCCAGATCGGCCCGGGGCGCGGCAAAGCGGCGCTCGATCCGGCCCTCGACAAAGGCCGTCAGCCCCCCCAGCAGGCGTTCGCGCTGGGCATCGGGCAGGCTGAGGCCCGCTTCATCGGCCAGGGACAGCAGGTAGGCACTCAGGCGGTCGCTGCCGTTGGCCGCGGCGCCGGCGGGCGCGGGGTAGTAGCCGGCCAGGCCGTCGCTGTCCAGGTAGGCCGACAACTCGCTCATCAGCGCGGTCCAGGCGGCGGCGTCTTGCAGGCCCACGGCCCGCGAGGCACGCTGCTCGAGGCAGTTGAAGGGATAGTCCACGAAGAATCGGCGCACGCCCGGCATGGGCCCGGCCAGCGAGGCCTGCAAGCCCAGTTGCACACCGCCGCGCTTGGCGCCCGGGCCGCTGGGCAGGGCACCCGGCTCCGCCGACAGAGCGCCTTCCGGGGGCGCCACCGGCAGGCGCAGCGGGCCGGCCAGCGGCTGCAGGCTGGCCTGCCAGATGCGCAACGGCACGGCCGGCTGCACGGCCTGGGTCAGGCTCAGGCTGTCGCGCGCTGCCCCGCCCTGCTCGGCCGCGCTGATTTGCCACTGGAGGCGCTGCAGGCCGGCCGGCACGGTGACCGGCCATTGCAGCTCCTGGGCGGCGCCAGCAGCCAGGGTCAGCGTCTGATCGGCAAACTTCAGGGATCGGGCCGGGGCCGGGGACGACGTCGCAGCCGGCTCACCACGGGCGCTCAGCTGGGCCAGCAGCTTCATGCTGCGGCCGGTGGTGTTGCGCAGGGTGACGGTGGCGCTGAACTGGTCGCCCTCGCGCACCAGCGGCGGCAGGCCGGGCAGGATCTGCAGGTCCTGCGTCACGTCCAGCGTGGCGCTGCCGGTGCCAAAGCGATCGGGCACGCCGGCCTGGCCGCCGCGCGGGCCGGCGGCATTGGCCACCGCCACCAACCGAAAGCGGCTGAGCGAGTCGTTCAAGGGCACTTGCAGCGTGGCCTGGCCGCGGGCGTCCAGCGTCACCTCGGGCTGCCACAGCAGCAGGGTGTTGAAGAGCTCGCGCGTGGGGTTGCGGCCGCCGCCGCCGCCGGCCGGCACGGCTTTGCGGCCGTAGTGGCGCCGGCCGATCACCTCGCCCTGGGCGGTGGACGTTTCCACGCCCCAGCCGCGTGACTGGAACATGGCGTCGAGCAGGTTCCAGGAGTCATTGGGGCGCAGCGCGAGCAGGGCCTCGTCCACCGCCGCAAAAGCCACCTGGGCACCGGCGGCGGGCTGGCCGTTCTGGCGCACGGTGACGGTGACGCGGGCGGTCTGGCGCACGCCGTACTGGGTCTTGTCCGGCTGCACCTGCACATCAAGCCGGTGGGCCTGCTGGCCGATCTTGAGCGCGGCCACACCCAGCTTGAAAGCCGGCTTGGCCAGATCGACCATGGCCGTGGGCGGCTGCCAGACCGGGCCCTCGTGGCGCCAGGCCTGCCACCACTCGCGCGGGGTGCGCCAGCCCCAGTCAAAGAAGGAGGTCCAGGGCACCTCGCGCACGCGGCCGCGCAGCACCAGCACGCTCACATACACATTGGGCGCCCACGAGGCCGCCGCCGGGTCGTTGGCACCGGGCACGGCCAGCTCAATCACCGGCTGGCTGCCGCGCAGCGTCACCACCTGGCTGTGCAGCAGGCCTTCGCGCTCGACGGTGACCAGGGCGGTGGCCTCGCGGAAGGGCATGCGCACCTGCAGCCGGGCGGTCTGGCCGGGCTGCAGCTCGGCCTGCTCGGGCAGCAGGTCGATGCGGTCATCATTGTCTTGGGCAAACCAGAGCTCGCCTTGACCGCTGACCCAGACGCTGTCGGCGGCGCGGGCCGGCCGGCCCTGGCTGTCCAGCGCCTCGGCGGTGAGCTGCACCTGGCCGGCCTCGGCGCCCAGGGCGGCGTCGCAGTCCAGCAGGCCGCGCGCATCGGTCTTGCCCTGGCACACGGCACCCAGGTCGGTGCTGCGGGTGTGGTGCTCCCAGGCGTAGAAACCGCCGACCATGCGCTTGCGGGTGCTCAGGGTCTTGTCCAGCCGGGCGCTGATCTTGACGGCCTGGCCTGCCACCGGCCGGCCTTGTGGATCGAGCACCACCGCCTGCAACGCGGCCTGGCCGCCGCGCGCCATCCAGGAGCGGCTGCGCAAACCCACCTGCACCGCGCTGGACCACAAGGCCAGGCTGCGGCTCACGGTCTGCACCTCGCCATTGGGGTCGGTGAAGGTCAGTTCGGTCAACAGCTCGGACGGGCTGGTGAGCGCCGGCAGCGGCTTGAGCAACACACGGGCCGCGCCCTTGGCGTCGGTGCGCAAGGGCAAACGCTCGGCCACGATGCGGCCTTTGTCGGCAGGGGCTTCGGCCCCGTCGGCTGCGTCGTCCCACTCGTTGCCACCGGGCTTGACGGCCACCGGCGGGCGGAAGCTGAAGGCCTCATAGCCGTTGGGCGCGTTGATGCGTTCGCGCAGCAGGGCCGACACGCTGGCCGGCGCCTGGGCCAGGCCGCCGCCATTGAGGTAGTTGAGCTGCACGTCCAGCGGCAGCTCGGCCGGCGCCACCAGCGCGCCCGACGGGCCCGTCAGCCGCGCATCGACCAGCGGCAGGCGGAAGGCCTCGACCCGGAAATTGCCGCTGGGCCATTCGCGATCGCCGCGCACCAGCGAGAGCTGGTAGCTGCCCAGCTTGGCGCCGTTGGGGATGGCCCACTGGCTGAGCGCGCTGCCGGCGGCCGCGCCGTCGCGCCAGCGCAGGGGCTGGCGGATCTGCTCGCCACTGCCCTGGTGGGTGATGAGCAGCTCGGTGGGCAAGGCCTGGGGCGGCACGGCCTGCAGGCCGGCGGTGGTCTGTCGGCGCACCAGATGCTTCATGGAGACCTTCTCGCCCACGCGCAGCAGGCTGCGGTCGAGCACGCTGTGGGCACTCAGCTCGGGCAGCTCACCATAGGCAATGGGCTGGTTGAAGCGCCAGGGCTCGATGCCGTCGATCGAGTCGCTGTACACGAAGGCCAGGTCGGGCCGGCCCGCGGCATCTGGGGCGCGGGCACTGACGAACCAGGCCCAGCGATCCTTGCAAGCTCGCTGCTCCTCAAAAAAGCCCCGGCCGATGCGGGCCATGCCCTGGCCATCGGTGCTGCCCGACCAGACCGGCTTGCCCGTGCAGTCGCTGACCTGGACCTGGGCGCCGGCCACCGGGCGCGCGCGGTCCAGCGTGGTCACCCAGACCAGACTCGACTCATGGCCGCGCTTGAAGTGCACGCCCAGGTTGGTGACCAGGGCGCCGCTGCGCACGTACATGGGCAGGGGCTTGGACAGCAGCTGGGCGCCGAGCAGGCGCGACTCGACCTCGACCACGTGGTAGCCGGGCTGGGGCAAGGGAATGCCCAGCACCTCGAACGGGCGGGGCGAGCGTGCATCGGGGCTGGATGCGGGCGAGGCCGGCTTGTCCAGCATGGGCAGGCGGGCGGTGCTGACGCCGGCCTCGCGGCGCAGCAGCGACAGCTCGCGGCTGGCGATCTCGCCCTGGTCGCGCACCGGCTGGTCGGCGGCGGACAGGCCGCCGAGCCAGGGCGCGGCGTCGGCCACCGACACCGAACGCTCGTGCAGGCCCCGCACCAGGGCCAGCCAGCGCATCAGCTCGGCGTCGCTGCTGCTGGCGTCCAGGCGCTTGATGCGAACCTGGCCACTGGCGCTCAGGCCGCTCAGGTCAGACTGCACATGGCGCACGGTGATGGGCAGCATGGCCTCGGGGCCGGACTCGAGGATGCCGAAGGGCGCGGCGGCGAACTTGGCCAGCGGCGGCATGGCACCGGTGGTCGTGTCCAGCGGAAAGGCCGCCGCATTGGCCAGCGGCCGGCCGGACTCGTCGTGCAGGCCGGCGGGCAGGCTCAGGCGGTAGCGGGTCAGGGGCTGCAGCGGGGCGGCAAACTCAATGCTGCGCAGGCTGTCGCCCTGTTCGTCAGCTGGCGCCACCGCGCGCAGCGCGGCGCCGCCCGGGGCCTGCAGCGTGGCGGCCAGAGCCTGGGCCCGGGGCACGCCGCTGCTGAACGCCACGCGCAGCGGCCGCAAGGGCATGCAGGCCGCTTCGGCGTTCTCGCGCTCGCAGCTGAAGGAGGCCTCAAAGCGCTCACGCACCGGCCATTCAAAGCGCTGGGCATCGCGGCCGGCCAGGCCCCACATCAGGCGCACCTTGGCCTGCGGTGCAAACGGCCGCTGGCAGGCCAGCAGCAAGAGCTGGTCGGCCTGCTTGGCCAGCTTGTATTGCGCGACCAGGGCCTGGAGCGGCGCGCCCTCCACCCGCTGCACGGGGATGCGCTCGCCCAGGCCCTGAACCTCGCACCAGGCGTCTTGCACCACCTTGGGCCAGGGCGCTGGGCCAGTGAGCTGCAGCAGAAAGTGCTGCTGCTCCTCGATCTGCAGACCGGCTTGCGGCCAGATCCGCGCCACCGCCGGCCCGGCCGTGCTGAAGTCAAACTGCTGCGGGCCCTGCACGGGCAGCAGCGGCTTCCAGTCGGCCCGCAGGGCCAGGCTGCAGCGCTGGCTGGGCGGCAGGGCGGCGGGCAGGTCCAGCACCCACTCTTTGGGATTGAGCCAGCGGCTGTTGCCGGCCACGGGCGTGCCCTGGCAGCGCAGCTCGGCCGGGGCCGGCAGGCGCGGATCGCCCAAGGGCACCACCGCCTGGTCAAAGCGCAGGCTGACCTGCCGGACCAACGCCACCTCGCCCTGCGGCGTGGCTTGCTGCACGCGGGCTGCAGCCTCGGCCGCCGTGGCCGCCGCCGGCGCCAGGCCGGCCCCCAGCATCGCCGCAGCCATGGCCGCACGCAGGCAATCAAAGACAGTCAACTGGCTCGGCATCGATGGCTCCCCTGAGTCGAAGGCAGTGTAGTGGCGCGCGTTTTGCTAAGTGTCATCAGCGGCAAGAAGGGCCGGGTTATCGAGCCTTGGCTGTCCGCGTGGCCTGTTGCAATCTAGGTGCCGGGGCTTGCACCGGTGCTGTTCTCGATGGAGGTTGGATGTCGACATCGCACGAACTCACGCCCGTACTGGGCGGTCAGATTCCGATTGCGCGGATGCGCAGCGTGTATCGCCTGGCCGAGGTGGAACAGCGGCTGAGCAAGCTGCCGCGCAATGACCACGAGAGCCTGCGCAGCACCTACGAGCGCATGCTGGAGAAAGGCGCTGACCGGTTCCAGGTCAAGCCATCCGGCCTGCCGGCCATGGAGGCGCTGTACGACGAACTGCCCAACTTCCACGAGGTGCTCGACGACGTCAAACGCCAGATCGCCCTGTGCGAAGACAGCCGCGATGCGCTGGAGATCACCCCCATGCTGCTGCTGGGCCCACCCGGCGTGGGCAAGACCCACTTTGCCCGCGAGATGGCCCGCCTGCTGGGCACCGGCATGGGCTTCATGTCCATGAGCTCGCTCACCGCGGGCTGGGTGCTTTCAGGGGCGTCCAGCCAATGGAAGGGCGCGCGGCCCGGCAAGGTGTTTGAAACCCTGGTCGACGGCGCCTATGCCAACCCGGTGATGGTGGTCGACGAGATCGACAAGGCCCGCGGCGAACATGCCTATGACCCGCTGGGCGCGCTCTACAGCCTGCTGGAGTACGACACCGCCCAGACCTTTACCGACGAATTTGCCGAGGTGCCGATCGACTGCAGCCAGGTGATCTGGGTGGCCACCGCCAATGACGAACGCAGCATCCCCGACCCCATCCTCAACCGGATGAATGTGTACGAAGTGCAGATGCCCGACCACGCGGCCGCCTGCGCCATTGCCAAGCGGCTCTACCTCAGCATCCGCGGAGAACACGCCTGGGGCCAGCGCTTTGACCCCGAACCCAGCAACGAGGTGCTGGACCGCCTGGCCGAAATGGCCCCCCGCGAAATGCGCCGCGCCTGGATGACCGCCTTTGGCAACGCCCGGCTGGACGGCCGCAGCAGCCTGCTCAGCAAAGATCTGCCGGCCAGCAGCGGGCGCAAGGCGCAGATCGGGTTCATGCACTGATCTCGAAAAGACCCGGCAGAAGTCATCGCCCCCCCACTGGCGCCTTGAGCACCCGCATCCCGGCGCTCCGGGGCGATGGCCGGATCCATCCTCTGTTTTCTGGTCGCACGGCCCGTGGCCGCCGCTGAAAGTGCGAGCGCCGCCATAGACTTGCCGCTGGTTCAATCAGCGCAGGAGACAGAGCGTGCGAGCACTTCTTGGGACAATGGCGACGGTATTTCTACTCGGCTGCGCCAACATGGCGGCGAACGGCCCACTGTTCACCAATGTTGAGGCCGCCCCCACCACGAGTGCACTGGTGTATGTGTATCGGGCGCACGAAAACTCCAACCGGAACGCGTTTCCATACCTGCACATCAACGGCATCCAGAAAGCCCCACTGAAAGACGCCGGGTATCTGGTCTACCAGCTGCCACCCGGCCCCGCACGATTTGAAGTCATCGGCAGCGCCTGGAGCTGGGGGGCTTCGGACATGGCGGTGAATCCAACGCTGGTTGCCGGCAAGAAATATTTCTTCGAGCTCAGGAGCACGCCCACCTTCACAGGGATGCTCTACACCTTCAAGGAAGTCCCCGAGTTGCAGGCGCGAGCCCAGTTGGTCGCGACCAGCCTCTCTCAATGATCGGAAGCCACCGCCCGTGGCCGACTCACGGCGCGGTGGGGATGCCGAACCAAGGCATGCCAGCGCCAGCGCCAGCGCCGGCGGCCCATGGAAAGCATCATTCAACCGCGCGCACCGAATACACCGCCATGCCAGGCACGACGCCACTCAACACCGCCAAAATCAGTGCGCAAGGCAACTTGCCAGAGGCTCCCACCGCGGGCAAAGTACGCTTCATCGCCGTGCTGCTTTTGCCAGTTGGATAGCACTGCAAAACAGCATGGCTTCTCACCAAAAATCTCATGCCCGACAACGCCTTGGCAACATCCATCGCTCCCAGGTTAGGGAGACCGGCTCCGAGGTTAGGCAGCAAGCAGGCAAGGAACGTTTCAGCTCGGTGCAGCTTTTGCCAATTGGATAGCACTGCAACCCAGCATGGCTTGCCATCAAAAATCTCATGTCCGACAACACCTTGGCAACATCCATCGCTCCCAGGTTAGGGAGACAGTCGCCGAGGTTAGGCAGCAAAACTGTCGCCCCATATCACTGTTAGGCCTCACTCGTACCGTTTGATTCATGCAGTCCGCACCCTCATCAGTCACGGCCACCCTGCTTTCGGCTCAATCGCCGATGGTCAGACTCGTGGGGAATGGCATTGTTCTGCTGAGCTGCATGTTCCTTCTGTTGGGTGCATTCTTTTTTGGAATCGCCTCGTGCGGTGGGTATGCGTGGCACAAGGAATTCTTTCGTGTCGCGAGCGTCACTATGTGGCTACTCGCCGTCCTAGTTCCAAGTACGCTACTGTCCACGTGGAAGAGGAAGCTGGGCCTTGCTGCCGCGATGCCTGCAGCCTATGCCGTTCTTGAGTCGGCCGTATCGAGCTTCTATCCCGGTCCTCCTGCTTCGATCTCGGAGTTCGGTGAGCTTTTCCTACGGGCAATGGAGTACGGTCCATGCGGGTGAGGCCTAACAAGTCGCTCGAGGGGACCTCAACCGGCGGGCCGCGCAACGCTCAGCAGTTGATCATCGCTTCGCGCGGCCAGCCAGTTTCGGCCCCTCAGCTCCAACGTTAGGCCTCATGATCGACGCCAAGCATTTCATACGTCGGCACGACGGCACTTGGACAACCGGTGCCCGGTTCGATGATTCCGGCGAACTCGGAGAACTCGTTCTTCGCGCCACATCAGCCGCAGTACCTCAGAAGCACGTTTCTGCCGGAGTTGAGATCGCGCGGCGTTGGCCGGAGATTCGGCGCTCTCTTACACCTGCACTCTGGGCCTTCTATCGTCGCGTGGAATCTTGGTCCACTGAATCCGGACCAAGAATAGTTGCCTCACACGATGTATGGCGGCAACTGACATTGAGTGAGGTCGAGGTGCTCCTGGACGAACAAGGCAATGTTGTGCGCCTCCACTGTCACGGCCGTTGCGAGTGGGAGGCGGAGCATGGCCTCGAACTTGTTCTCAGAGGTGACGGGACACCGCTCTATGTGGGAGCCTACGAAGGCTGGACTCCTGGCGATGGCGATGACTCCGACGACTGGAATTTCGCCCGCAAAGCCGTACAAGACGAGGTCTTTGCCGAACCTAGGCGCGAAGATGCGGAAAAAGACAGCCCCGAACCCGAGCCCGCGCAAGATCAACATACATCATCGAGCGCTTTGTCACCCCAAAGGAAGTCGTGGTGGAAGTTCTGGCAATGAGGCCTAACCCCTCGCTCAAGCTGACCCGCTACGGCAGGCACTGTAAGCCCGGCCTGAGCCACTCGTACTATCGCCTCAGTCCGGGCTTACAGTACCTGCCTCCGCGGGCAGCTTAGCTCGAACGTTA
>CALRVU010000062.1:0-10238 GCA_943371685.1 Bordetella parapertussis
CCTCGGCGCCCATGGCTTGCAGCAGGCGGGCGGCTTCCAGCGTCAGCAGCTTGCTGTAGGAGCGTTCGCGCAGCGAGCCATAGAGCAGCAGAAAGCGCGGCGCATGGGTGGCGCGGCCTGCGCCTGCAAACTGCGCAGGGCTGGGGACATCGAAGAGCGCGGCATCGATGTGGGGCAGGTCGGGCAGGCTGGGTGCTGCGGGGGTTTCAGCGGACGACACGGCGGCCCTCGGCGTCGATCACGACCTCGCCGTCTTCCTTGCTGAACGCGCCTTGCTGCGGTGCGGGCAACAGGTCGAGCACCAGTTCAGACGGGCGGCAAAGCCTGGCGCCCAGCGGCGTCACCACCACCGGCCGGTTCATCAGGATCGGGTGGGCGACCATGAAGTCGAGCAACTGCTCGTCGCTCCACTTCGGGTCGTCCAGGCCCAGCTCGGCATAGGGCGTGCCTTTGTCGCGCAGCAACGCCCGCACCGGAATCCCCAGTGTGCCCAGCAGTTCCTGCAGCTTGGCCTTGCCCGGGGGCGTCTCCAGGTACAGCACCACGGTGGGGGCGATGCCGGCGTTGCGGATCAGGGCCAGTGTGTTGCGCGAGGTTCCGCAGGCCGGGTTGTGATAAATCGTGACGTCGCTCATGGCGTGTTCCTGCAAGCTTCTTGTTCGTACCAGCCCTTGCTGGCATTGACGACCTTGACCACCAGCAGCATCACCGGCACTTCGATCAGCACGCCCACCACCGTGGCCAGCGCCGCGCCAGACTCAAAGCCGAACAGGCTGATGGCGGCGGCCACGGCCAGCTCGAAGAAGTTGCTGGCGCCGATCAGGGCCGACGGGCAGGCCACGCTGTGCGACTCGCCCAGCCGGCGGTTCAGCCAGTAGGCCAGGCCCGAGTTGAACAGCACCTGGATCAGGATGGGCACGGCCAGCATGGCGATGATCAGCGGCTGGGCCAGGATGGCCCGGCCCTGGAAGCCGAACAGCAGCACCAGCGTGGCCAGCAGCGCCGTGATCGACCAGGGGCCGATGCGGGCCAAGGTGGCCTCCAGCGCACCCGGGCCACGGGCCAGCAAGACCTTGCGCCAGGCTTGGGCCAACAGCACCGGGATCACGATGTAGAGCACCACGGACGTGACCAGCGTGCCCCAGGGCACGACGATGGCTGACAGGCCCAGCAGCAGGCCCACGATGGGCGCAAACGCAAACACCATGATCGCGTCGTTCAGCGCCACTTGCGACAGCGTGAACAGCGGATGGCCGCCGGTCAGCCGGCTCCACACGAACACCATGGCCGTGCAGGGCGCCGCCGCCAGCAGGATCAGGCCGGCCACATAGCTGTCGGCCTGATCGGCGGGCAGCCAGGGCGCAAACACATGGCGCACGAACAACCAGCCCAGCAGCGCCATCGAGAAAGGCTTGACCGCCCAGTTGACGAACAAGGTGACGCCGATGCCGCGCCAGTGCTGGCGCACCTGGCTGAGCGAGCCGAAGTCGACCCGCAACAGCATCGGAATGATCATCACCCAGATCAGCAGGCCGACCGGCAGATTGACCTGGGCGATCTCCATGCGGCCGATGGCCTGGACCGGCCCGGGCAAGAGCTGGCCCAGCACGATGCCGGCGCCGATGCAGAGGAAGACCCAGAGGGTGAGGTAGCGCTCGAAGACGCTCATCGGCGCCGGGGCGGGCGCCGGTGCGGGCGCGGATTTGCGGGGGATGTCAGTGGCCATGGTGGGTGGGTTCAGCGGGTGCCGATGTCCTTGATTTCGCGCTGGATCGCCATCGCGTCAAGAGCGCTCATGGGCAGGGCCAGCATCAGCTCGATGCGGCGCTTGAGGATCAAGGCGGTGTCCCAGAAGGCCTGGAGCTTCTGGGCTTCAGTGCCCTCGGTGGCTGACGGGTCGGCCACGCCCCAGTGGGCGGTGACGGGCTGCCCCGGCCAGATCGGGCAGACCTCGCCGGCGGCGTTGTCGCAGACGGTGAAGACGAAGTCGAGCTTGGGTGCGCCGGGCTCGGCAAACTCGCTCCAGCTCTTGCTGTGCAGGCCGGTGATGTCCACCTGCATGGCCTCCAGGGTTCTCAGGGCCAGGGGATTGACCCGACCCGAGGGCATGCTGCCGGCTGACCAGCCGCGAAAGCGCCCGCCGCCCAAGGCGTTGAGCAGGCCTTCGGACAGGATCGAGCGGGCCGAGTTGTGGGTGCAGACGAAAAGGACGTTCTTGACGGTGTCACTCATGACGGACTCCAGGAGAGTGGGGGTGAAACGAGGATCGGCGCTTGGGGTGTTCAGCAGGCGCGGCAGGTGGTGTCGGGCCCGGGGCCGGGCGCGCAGGAGGTGCCGCTGCCTTGGCAGCAATGCGCCGCCAGGTAGTCGAGCAGCGCGTTCATCTGGGCAATGGCCGGCCGGTAGATCAGCCGCCGGCCGTCGCGCTCCTGGCTGACCAGGCCGGAGTGCAGCAGTTCTTTGAGGTGGAAGGACAAGGTAGAGGCCGGCACGCCCAGCGTGGCCGACAAGTCGCCCGGCGTCAGGCCCTGCGGCCCGGCGCCCACCAGGGCCCGGAACACCCGCAGGCGCATGCCCTGGGCCAGGGCCGCCAGCGAGGCCACAGCCAGCTTCTCGTCCATGTTGTCCATCACGGCAGGCTCCAAAAGGTTGCTCAATATTTCCATGGTAGTCGAATCATCGAAGGGTGATGTGACAAGGCGATGACCGGATGGGCCGGATGGACCGGACGGGGGCGGGAGGAACCGCGCCGACAATGCGCCATCCCTGTTCTCTGCGCCCGCTCATCGCCATTTCATGCAAGCCTTGCTCGACACCATCGCCACGATGGAACTGCCCACCGACGCCCAGCGCCTGTTCCATGGTCGCGGCGGCCTGTTCGCGGGCTGTGAAGCCTGGGCGCTGGACTTCTATCCGCCGGTCTGGGTGCTGACCTGTTTCGAGGCGGCCAGCGAGGCAGACCTGGCCGCGGTGCAGACTGCCCTGGCGGCGCGCTGGGCGCAGCTGGCGCCGGGCCAGGCCTTGAACTGGGTCTACCAATGCCGCGCCGATGGTGCGGCCGAGACCCGTTTGATGGGCGGCAGTGTGCCCGAGCCGCATTACGTCACCGAGCAGGGCAGCCAGTACCGGGTGCATGTGCTGCGTGGCCAGAACCACGGACTGTTTCTGGACATGGCCGAGGGCCGGCGCTGGGTGTGCGCGCACCTGGCCGCCCATCCCCGGCTCAAGGTGTTGAACCTGTTTGCCTACACCTGTGCCTTTTCGGTGGTGGCGCTGCAGGCCGGTGCGCGTCAGGTGCTCAACCTGGACATGAGCCAGGGTGCGCTGGCCATCGGCCAGCAGAACCACCGGCTCAACGGCGTGGAGGCCGGGGCCAGCTTTCTGCCGCACGACATCTTCACCACCTGGGGCAAGATCAACCGCGCCGGCCCTTATGGCCTGATCGTGGTCGACCCGCCCAGCTACCAGAAGGGCAGTTTTGTGGCGACCAAGGACTATGCCCGCCTGATGCGCCGCCTGCCTGACCTGCTGGCGCCCGGCGGCCATGTGCTGCTGTGCCTGAATGCGCCCGAGCTGGGCCCGGACTTTCTGCAGGACCAGATGCAGGCCCTGGCGCCCGAGCTGACGTTCGTTCAGCGGCTGGCCAATCCGCCGGCGTTCGCCGACGTGTCGGACCAGCGCTCACTCAAGGTGCTGGTGTACCGGGCGCCCGCCCTGGCGGAGGCGTCATTTCATCCAGCTGGTGGTGGTTGACCAGAACGCTGCACGCTCCTCCAGCCATCCGGCGTCGGATTGGACGGACAGCCAGGTGTTGAGGAAGTTGAGGAAGTCCGGGTCGCCTTTGCGGACGGCCAGGGCGGTTCGGGTCACCGACAGCTGCGCGTCGCGCGGCAGGTAGAGCTTGTCGGGCGCACTGCGCAGCAACACCCGGGCTGAGAGCGCCGGCACCAGCGCGCCCTGGGCGCGGCCGTCGGTCACGGCGGCCAGGTGGTCCTCGTCGCCCTTGAGCAGCAGCAGCGTGGCCTTGGGGAACAGCCGTTTGGCCAGCGTGGCTTGTGGCGTGTCGGCATAGACGGCGATCTTCACGCCGGCCTTGTCAAAACTGGCGCTGCTGGGCAGCCCGGCCGCGGCCGACTTGGCGCCCACCAGGTAGATCGCTTCGGTGGCGGTCGGGTTGCTGAAGTTGACCACCAGGGCGCGTGGCGTGGTCATCCACAGGCCCGAGGCCACCAGATCAAACTGCTGGCCGAGCAGGTCGGGGATCAGGTCGGTCCAGGAAGTCTCGGTCCACTCGACCTCGACGCCCAAATCCTCGGCCAGCTTGCGACTCAGGTCGATGCTGAATCCGACCAGCTTGCCCTGCGCGTCGTGCATGACCATGGGCACGGTGTTGACCACGCCGACCCGCAACACGCCGCGCTTGCGGATGGTGGCCAGGGTGTCGATGCTGGCGCTGCGCATCACGGGTTCGATGTCGGCCCGGCGTTCACGCTTGGGAATGCCTTGCGGATCGGCAAAGCCGGCGCCCGGTGCAGCGGGGGCTTGAGCCAGCACGGCCAGGCTGAGGCCGGCCAGGGCCGCAGCCAGACCGAGCCGGTGGTGCGCATGGAGTTTGACGTTCATGGGGAGTTCCTCGTCTGCGTTCAGTAACCGCCACCGCTGCGCTTGAACTGCAAACGGTGGTTGGCGTTCTTCTCGTCAACGGCGATGAAGCCATTGCCCGAGCGCTCGATGGCGAAGACATGCCGGCCTGCGGTGAGTCGGTTGCCCGCCACCGAGCCGGTGAACTCGGTGCTGCCGGCGCGGCCGTTGACGGCGCCGCCGGGGACCAGGGTGACTTCAACGTCGACCTTTTCAAACTCGTCGTAAGCGTTGAACGTGCCCACCGCCCAGCTGGACACTTCGGTTTCGGCCGGTTTGTTGTTGGAAGAAGCCATGGCGGCCAGCAGGGCCAGCCCCACGACGGCGGCGCCTACGGCGGCGGTCTTGTGTCCGCCTCCGCTGTCGCGGCCCAGCCGGAACTCGGCTGAACAGCCGTGGTCGACCCAGACACCGTGCCGGTCATAGCCCCAGGAGCGATCGCGCTCGCAGCGCACGGAGGAATATTGCCGCTCCAGCTCGACCCGGTTGTCGGTGTCGGCGCGGCAGTAGCGGTAGCCATAGCGGGGGCTGTCGCAGCGGATCGTGTCGCGCGCCAGCGCCGGCATCGGACCAGCCAACATGGCGCCACAGACCAGCGTGGCCAGCGGCCGCGCGAGGATGGGTTTGAGCATGAACACCTCCGGAACAAGGTGCATGGATGCTAGCGCAAGGCGGGCTTGGCGTTCAGGGGCTCGCCTCAACAAATGAGGATTCTGCGCCGTGCGCGACCGTACAGACCCAGGCCGCAGCAGCACGCATGGTCGTGGCCTTGCCGTCACGTCTTGAAAGCTGCCCATGCGCCCCCTGCCCGATGTCCAACGCCCACGTCCCTCCTTGCTCACGGTTTGCACCCTGGCCCTCGCGCTGGTCGGTGCGTCCCTGACGCCTGGGCTGGTTCGCGCCGAGATTTCGCTGTCGATCCAGATCGCACCACCGGCCCTGCCCGTCTATGTGCAGCCACCGGTGCCCGGCGAGGGCTACATCTGGACGCCCGGCTACTGGGCCTGGAACCCGACCGATGGTGACTACTACTGGGTGCCCGGAATCTGGATGCGCGCCCCTCGCGTCGGCCAGCTCTGGACGCCGGGCTACTGGGCCTTCAGCGGCAGTGGCTATGGCTGGCACATCGGCTACTGGGGCAGCCAGGTCGGCTTCTACGGTGGCGTCAACTATGGTCACGGCTACACCGGTCTGGGTTATCAGGGCGGGCGCTGGGATCGCAATGTGTTCCGCTACAACCGGGCCGCCAGCAATGTCGATGTGAAGGTGGTGCACAACGTCTACAACACCACGGTGATCAACCACACCAAGATCACCAAGGTCAGCTACAACGGTGGCAAGGACGGAATTCCGGTGAAGCCGACGAGCAAGGAGCTCACCTTCCAGAAGGCCGTGCACACCGCACCGGTTGCCGAACAGGTGCAGCATGAGCGCGAGGCCGTGAGCAAGCCCTCGCAGAAGGCCACCGGCCCGCGCACCACCCCGCGGGAGGACGCGACCCCAGGCAGCCAATCAGACCGTCAACCTGAGCCCAGACAAGGCTCCAAGGCAGGTGCTGGCGCAGCACCAGACGAGGCCAAGCCGCAGCCCAAGGCCGAGAAGGGCGAGCGCAAGTCAGAGCCCCAGCCACAACCCCGGGCAGAACCCAAGCCCCCGCAGCGGGCCGAGCCCAAGGCGCCGCGCGAAGAGCCCAAGGCGGTCGAGCGCAAGGCACCCAAGGGCGGCGAGGGCGATCCGGAGCGGCCGGACGGTCCGCGCAAGTGAGTGGGAAGCGCGCCCGCGCAGCGGTGCGCGCTGGCCTCAGGTGGCGCCGCCCTCGACGCTCAGGCCCTCGGCATGCCAGCGCAACATGCCGCCGGCCAGGTTGGCCACCTGGCTGAAACCGGCCTTGCGCAGCAGCACGGTGGCCTGGGCCGAGCGGGTGCCCGATCGGCAGACGGTGACCACCGGACGCGCCGGGTCCAGCTCGGCGCTGCGGTCCACCAGCTTGGCCAGCGGCAACAGCTGTGCACCGGTGATGTGACCAAGCGCGTCGTTGTACTCGGCCGGCTCGCGCACATCCACCAGTTGCAGCGCCGGGCCTGCGTCAGCCGCGGCAGCCAAGCGCTCTTGCAGCGCTGCAGGCTGGATCTCCCAGATCCCGCCGAAGCTCAGCGTCAAAGGCGCCCAGTCGGCCGGGTCCTCGGCGGCGGCCGGGCTGGCCTCGGGTTGGCCGCAGCGCAGGTTGGCGGGCACGGCCAGGTCCATCAGCTTGGGATGGGGCAGGCCCAGATGATTCATGTAGCCGGCAAAGTCGGTTTCGTTGCTGTCGCCGCCCAGCCGGGGGTTGTAGCGTTTCTCCTCGGCCACGCTGGTCACGGTCAGGCCGCGGTAGTCGTGGCCGGGGTAGAGCAGGCAGGCATCCGGCAGGCTCAGCAGCTGGCTTTGCACCGAGTGGTAAAGCTGGCTGGCGCTGCCCTGCTGAAAGTCGGTGCGGCCGCAGCCGCGGATCAGCAGACTGTCGCCGGTGAAGGCCATGCTGTGATCGTCCAGCACATAGCTCAGGCAGCCGTTGGTGTGGCCTGGCGTGGCCCGCACCTGCAGATGGCGCTGGCCGAAGGCGACCGTGTCGCCATGGCGCAGCGGCCGGTCGGTGTTGGCGGCATGGGCGGCCTCGGCCACCATGATCTGGCTTCCGGTGCGGGTCTTGAGCTGCCAGGCGCCTGTCACATGGTCGGCATGGACATGGGTGTCGAGCGTGGCCCGCAGCCTCAGGCCCAGCTCGCGCAGCAGGGCCAGGTCGCGCCGCTCATGCTCGAACACCGGGTCGATCAGCACGGCCTCGCCGGCCGCCGAGTCACCCAGCAGGTAGGTGTAGGTGGACGAGGTTGGATCGAAGAGTTGGCGAAAGATCAGCATGGGCGAGGCTCCCCGGGCAAGTGTGAGCCGAGTGTGCCACCGCCCGAGGTGGCCTGGATTGCGGTCGATCAGTATGGCTGGCTCAACCCTGACCGGGCCAAGCATGCACGCGCAACTGGCTGAGCGCAGTCGGGGCATGCCAATTCAGCGTGGCGCGCTGCCAAGGCGCTCGCGGAAAGAACAGGCTGGTCATGGTCACCACGCCGTCTTCGGCAAACAGCTCGACGCTGGTGGCATCCAGCACCAGGGCCACCGCGCCCCTGGCGGCATCCGTGCTGGGGCGGGCCCCGGTCTGCCGCCGGGCAAAGGGCGGGTGAAAGGCGCTGAGGCCGGCATCGCGTCGGTCGATCAGGTAGTGGTTGGCGGCGGCGTCAAAGCCGATCACCAGATGGTCGCCAGCATCGTTGATCAGATTCAGGCTCCAGCTCAAGGCGCGATCCACCTCAAAGTGCAGGGCCAGCTTGCCTTGGGCGGCCAGCCAGTGCGCGCTCAGGTCTTGCGAGCCCGATGGGCTCAGCGTCACGACTTGGGCCGGCACGCCCAAGCCCTCGGCTTCACGGGCTGGCCTCGAGGCCAGCCGGGTCTGGCCGGACACCTCTCGCAGGCTCAGTTCGCGTGGCAGGGTCATGGCGCTGCGCCAGGGAGCGGTGGGTACTACCTTGGCATAGTCCCAGTTGCCCATCCAGCCGATGAAGACCCGGCGCTCGCCGGTGCCGCTCCAGGTCACGCCGGCGTAGTTGTCGCAGCCCAGATCCAGCCAGCGCACGTCGTGGTGCTCTGGCGTGAAGCGCTGACCGTCAAAGTCTCCGATGAAGTACTGGGTGGCCGAGCCGCCGTTCGGCCCGCCCGAGGTCAGGCTCACCAGCAGCACCCAGCGCTGGCGGCCGTTCAGTGGCAGACTGAACAGATCGGGGCATTCCCAGGTGCCGCCGTGCGAGCCCGCATCGGCACCGAACTCGCTGGTCAGTTGCCAGTCTTTGAGGTCGGCCGAGCTGTAGAAAGCGATCTGCGTGCCGGTGGACAGGCTCATCACCCAGCGCCCTGTCTCGGCCAGCCAGAAGACTTTGGGGTCGCGGAAGTCGCGCAGGCCAGGGTTCTTCAGCACTGGATTGCCGGCGTACTTGGTCCAGGTCAGGCCTTTGTCCACGCTCCATGCCAGGCTTTGCGTCTCCCAGCTGATGGCGCCGGCCCGGGCGGCGGCGCTGTCATGGTGGGTGAAGATGGCCACCAGCGGCGCAGAGCCCGCCGGCGCCAGACCGCTGAGGTTGCGCTCGTCCCAGACCACGCTGCCCGAGAAGATCAAGCCCAGCGGATCGGGATACAGGGCGATCGGGTGCTCCTCCCAACGCAGCAGGTCGGTGCTGCTGGCATGGCCCCAGTGCATCGGCCCCCAACTCAGGCCCTCGGGGTAGTACTGGAAGAACAAGTGATAGACGCCCTGGTGGAAAACCAGTCCGTTAGGATCGTTCATCCAGTGTGCAGCCGGGGTGAAGTGCAGGGCCGGCCGGTATTGCGGGGTTTCCGGCGGAGGGCTGGGCAGGTTCTCGGGCAAGGGTGCGGTCATGGCGGCTTCCTCGGAGATCTGGGGTCTTCAATCGATTGCAGGATTGTCCGCATTTGCCCGGCGCTGCGCCACTACAGCGTGCTGCCGGACCGGCCGCCGGCCTGGAAACCGTGAATTTGGCGGGTCCGGCCCTGTGCTGGCGCAAAGGGTAGGTCAGCCAAGCAAGCTACATTCGAGGGTTTGTCGCGATCCTGTCATGTGCTGCCCTGGGGCACGCTGCCGGACCACGGGCAAATTTTCCAAAAAACTCCAGAACGCCATGACCGATCAGAACGCTCCGACGCCCGCCTCGCCAGTTTCGCTGGCGGGTGACTTGATTTCCGCCGCGCCGCGCACCAGCCAGCGTGACCTGGGTCGGCATGCCTACTCGCGCGAAGAGCTGCTGGCCTGCGGCCGTGGTGAGCTGTTCGGCCCGGGCAATGCGCGCCTGCCGCTGCCCAACATGCTGATGATGGACCGCATCGTGCGCATCGATGACACTGGTGGCGACCATGGCAAGGGCATGATCGAGGCCGAGCTCGACATCGTTCCCGACCTCTGGTTCTTCGGCTGCCACTTCGAGGGCGATCCGGTGATGCCGGGCTGCCTGGGCCTGGATGCCCTGTGGCAGCTGGTGGGTTTCTGGCTGGGCTGGCGCGGCAATCCGGGCCGCGGCCGGGCGCTGGGTGCGGGCGAGGTCAAGTTCTTTGGCCAGGTGCTGCCCACCGTCAAAAAGGTCACGTACCGGCTCGACCTGAAGCGCGTGATCGAGCGCAAACTGGTCATGGGCATTGCTGATGGCCGCATGTATGCCGACGGCCGCGAGATCTATGCGGCCACCGATCTGAAGGTCGGTCTCTTCACCTCCACGGACAATTTCTGATGCGTCGAGTCGTCATCACCGGCATGGGCATCGTGTCCAGCCTGGGCAACACCCTGGCCGAGGTCGAGCAGAGCCTGCGCGACACCCGCTCGGGCATCAAGTTCAATCCCAAGTACGCCGAGCTGGGCATGCGCTGCCGCGTCAGCGGCCGGCCTGACATCGATCTGGAAGCGGCCGTGGACCGGCGCAACCTGCGCTTCATGGGCGACGCGGCGGCCTACTCGTTTCTGGCCATGCAGCAGGCCATCGCGCAAGCCGGGCTGACGCCGGAGC
>CALRVU010000063.1:0-10151 GCA_943371685.1 Bordetella parapertussis
CGGCCGAGCAGCGCCTGCGCGCCCTGCTGGTCACCCGCTATGCCGACGCCATGCCCGCGCAGATCCCGCCCGCCCTGGCGCCCACGCCGGCGGTGGAAGCCTGGTTGCGCGCCGACCCGGATCTGCCGGCCGGTGCCACTCGCTGGACCGATGCCCTGGCCTCGGGCTGGCACCCGGCCGGCCCGCCGCAGGCGCTGCCCGACGACATGGCGCTGCTGCCCTACACCTCGGGCACCACCGGCCTGCCCAAGGGCTGTGTCCACACCCACCGCACGCTCCTGCCCAATGCCATCGGCGGCATGCTCTGGAGCCACGGCAGTGCCGAGGGCATCAGCCTGGGCGTGGTGCCGATGTTCCACATCACCGGCATGCTGTACGGCGTGCTGGCGCCGGTGATGTCGGGCAGCACTGTGGTCATCCTGCCGCGCTGGGACCGCGAACTGGCCGGGCGGCTGATCTCGCACCGCAAGGTCAGCCACTGGACCTGCATCCCGACCATGATCATCGATCTGTTCGGCAGCCCCAACTACCGCGAGTTCGATCTGTCCAGCCTGGTCTACCTGAGCGGCGGCGGCGCGGCCATGCCGCAAGCCGTGGCCGAGCGGCTGCAAGCCGAGTTTGGCCTGACCTTTGCCGAAGGCTACGGTCTGACCGAAACCGCCGCACCGAGCCATGCCAACCCGCCGGAGCGGGCCAAGCTTCAGTGCCTGGGCATGCCGATCTTCGGCGTTGATTCGCGGGTCATCGACACCGAAACCCTGCAAGAGCTGCCAGCGGGTGAAGTGGGCGAGATCGTCACCCGCGGGCCGATGGTGTTCAAGGGTTACTGGAAGCACCCCGAAGCGACGCGTGCCGCCTTTGTCGAGGTCGACGGGCAGAGCTACTTCCGCACCGGCGACCTGGGCCGCATGGACGAAGAGGGCTACTTCTTCATCACCGACCGGCTCAAGCGCATGATCAATGCCAGCGGTTTCAAGGTCTGGCCGTCCGAGGTCGAGCTGCTGCTCTACCGGCACCCGGCCGTGGCCGAGGCCTGCATCATCGCGGCGCGCGATGCCTACCGCGGCGAGACGGTCAAGGCGGTGATCGTGCTGCGGGCCGAGGCCCTTGGCCACACCACCGAGGCCGAGATCATGGCCTGGGCCCATGAGCACATGGCGGCCTACAAGGCGCCGCGCCTGGTGGAGTTCGTCGACGCCCTGCCCAAGTCGGGGGCGGGCAAGGTGATGTGGCGGCTGCTGCAGGACCGCGAGGCCGCGCACTGAGCCCGCGGCTGCGCGGTCAGCCCGCCAGCAGGTCCTGGCTTTCGGGATGCCGGCGCATCCAGGCCTCGACATAGCTGCAATCCGGCCGCACCCGCCAGCCCTGGGCTCGGGCATGGTCCAGGGCGGCCACCACCAGCTGGGCGGCAATGCCGCGTCCGCCAAGGGCCGATGGCACGCCGGTGTGGGTGGTCACCATCAGCGTACCGCCGGCGGCCATAGGCAGCAGCCGGTAGTCCAGCACGCTGAGCAGTCCGTCGACCAGCGCCTCGAAGCGCTGGGCGGCGGGCTGATGAATCACCGTCACGGCGCTTGGGGCGCTCGGTGCGCGGCGGTCATCGGCCATGCTCAGCGACCCAGCTGGGTCCAGAGGTAGGCAAACTCCAGCGACTGGCGATCGGCCAGCTGCGCGTTGTCTGCCGCGCCGCCGTGGCCGCCCTCGATGTTCTCGTAGTACAGCACCGCGTGGCCTTGCTCCATCATGCGGGCCGCCATCTTGCGCGCATGGGCCGGGTGCACCCGGTCGTCGCGGGTCGAGGTGACTAAGAAGACCCGGGGGTACTTCATGGTCTGACGGACGTTCTGGTAGGGGCTGTACTTGGAGATGTAGGCCCACTCGGCCGGCACGTCGGGGTTGCCGTACTCGGCCATCCAGCTGGCGCCGGCCAGCAGGGTGTGGAAGCGCTTCATGTCCAGCAACGGCACCTGGCAGACCATGGCGTTGAACAGCTCTGGGCGTTGCATCAGCACCGCACCCACCAGCAAGCCGCCGTTGCTGCCGCCCTGGATGCCCAGGTGGCGCGGGCTGCTGATCTTGGCGGCGATCAGGTCCTCGGCCACTGCGATGAAGTCGTCGTAGCTGCGCTGCTTGTTGGCCTTGACGGCGGCCTGGTGCCAGGCCGGCCCGAACTCGCCACCGCCGCGGATGTTGGCCACCACCAGCACGCCGCCCTTGGCCAGCCAGCCATGGCCCCAGCCGGCCGAGTACCAGGGCTGCATCGAGACCTCGAAGCCGCCATAGCCGTAGAGCAGAGTGGGGTTCTTGCCATCGGCCGTCAGGCCCTTGGGCCAGACCACGAAATAGGGCACGCGGGTGCCGTCCTTGGACTTGGCAAAACGCTGCTCGACCTTCATGCCGGTGGTGTCGAAGAAGGCCGGGCGCGACTTGATGCGCTCCAGCGTGTCGACATCGGCGCGGCCGAGGTAGAGCGAGTCCGGCGTCAGGAAGTCGACGTAGGACACCAGGAAATGCTCGGCCATGGCGTCTTGCGCCACTTGCGGATCGTGCAGCGTGCGCACTTGCAGTGCACCTGGGAACGGGGTCTTCAGCTCACGCTGCTCCCAGCGGGCGCTGGCACCGTCACCCTGCTTGCGCCAGGCCAGCACGCGGTTGGCCACGTTGTCCAGCACGTCCAGCAGCACCTGGCTACGGGTCAGGCTGTAGCCCTCCAGCGAGCGGGTGGCCGTGGGCGTGAACAGCGCAAAGAAGTTGCGCTCGCCGCGCAGGTAGGCGTCTGCGGGTGCCAGCAGCAGCGAGCCGCTGGGCCAGGTCTTGCCAGCCACGGCCCAGTCGCTGCGCAGCTTGATCAGCACCTGGTCGCGCCAGAACGCCATTTGCGCGTCGATGGGCTTGGCGATGGCCTGCAGCTTGCCGCCCTGCCACAGCGACAGTTCATTGGTGAAGAAGTCGGGTGAGCGGGCGAACACCACGCGCTCGAAGCCTGGCGTGCTGTCCACCTGCACCGAGGCGGCCACGTCCTTGACCTGGCCTTCATAGACGGTGGTGGCGGCGCTGAGCGGCGTGCCGCGTTGCCAGAGCTTGATGACGCGGGGATAGCCCGAATCGGTCAGTGAGCCCGGGCCGAAGTCGGTGCCCACGAAGACGCGGTTCTCGTCCAGCCAGTCGACTTCGGACTTGGCCTCGGGCAGCGTGAAGCCGCCATCCACGAAGCGCCGGGTGGCGATGTCGAACTCGCGCACCACGGTGGCGTCGGCGCCGCCGCGCGACAGCGAGATCAGGCAGCGGCTGCTCTTGCCGCCCAGCATGCTGACGCGGCTCCAGACCCAGTTCTCGTTCTCGGCCTTGGCCAGCGCGTCCAGGTCGAGCACCAGCTCCCAGGCCGGGTTGGGCGTGACGTAGCTCTCGAGCGTGGTGCGGCGCCACAGGCCGCGCGGCTGGGTCTGGTCGCGCCAGAAGTTGTAGAGGTAGTTGCCGTCGCGGCTGACCTGCGGAATGCGGTCGCGCGAGTCGAGGATCTCTTTCAGGCGCTTGCGATTGGGCTCGAAGTCGGGATGCGCCTCCAGCACCGCGCGTGAGGCCTTGTTGCGCTCACGGACCCAGTTCAGGGCCTTGTCGCCCTGAACGTCTTCCAACCACAGGTAGGGGTCGTCAGCGGTGGGGCTTGCGGAGGTGGAGGTTTGTGCCATGGCCAGGGGGGAGCCGGCGGCGCTCAGCAGGGCGAGGGCCTGGCGGCGATTGAGTTTGGGCATCGTCAGAAAACGCTTGTGGCGGGAGTCCAAGCCGACAGCCACAGGATGCGGGCCGCCAGCGCGAGCTCCGATGATAGGTGCACTGAGCCGAGCCCTCGCTCGGCATCGACCCTGTCAGCGGCGGGGCTGGAAGGCCTTGAGCACTTTCAGTTCCAGCGCCACCGAGCGGCTGGCATTGCCCACCCAGATCTGGCCTTCTTGTACCGTGACCTGCAGTTGCATGCTGCGCTCGGCCAGCAGCGCCAGTTCCTTGCTCTGCTCGGAGGGCACCTGCCAGACCTCCAGATTGGCCAGCCGCGCGACCTTGTTCTCCAGGCCCTGCCACCAGATCGGCGTGGCATGGCTGAAGGACCACAGCCGCACTTGTTCGGCCCGGCCGCAGGCCTTGGCCAGGCGGCGTTCGTCGGGCTGGCCCACCTCGATCCACTGCACGATCTCGCCGGTCAGGTCCTTCTGCCACAGGTCGGGTGCATCGGCGTCCGACAAGCCGGCCGTGAACTCCAGCGCGCCCTTCAGGTTGTCGGCGGGCACGGCCAAGGCGAAGGCCAGCAGGCGCACCATCATCCGTTCGTCGTTCTCGGAGGGGTGGCGGGCCAGCGTCAAGGCATGGTCGGCGTACAGCGCGCGATCCATGTCGGCAATCTGCAGATGGGCTTTGAAGACGGTGGATTTGAGGGCCATGGACGGTGTGCGGCGCAGCGGGTGCAAGAGAAACGGTGGAGGAGTGTAGGGCCAGCCCGCTCAGTCCGGCCCCGCTGCGTCCAGATCGGCCAGGCCCAGGGTGCGGCCGGTCGATGCACTGAGCCGGCCCAGGTCCAGCCAACGCATCACATCCAGGGCCTCCTCGGGCCTGACCGGGTTGTCGGCGAGGCCGCACAGGGCGTCGCGCAGTTGCGCGTAATAGGCGGTGTAACGGCCGGCTTGCAGCGGCAGATCCTGGCGACGCGGCTGGCCCGCCTCGTCCGCCAGCATCAACTCGGTTTGGCCGTGGTGGCGGCCCCAGGCTTCGGGCATGGCCGGGTCCGGTCGCAGACCGGCCTTCAGATCGTCCTCCTGAGCGTCAAGTCCCCAGCTGCGCAGGCTGCCCTGCTCGCCGTGCAACTCAAAGCGCGGGCCGGGCAGGGCGGCCAACTGGCTGGCTTGCAGCGTCACACGGAGGCCCTGCGGGTAGCAGAGCTGGGCCGTGAACTGGTCATCGACCACGGCGCCGCTGCGCTGCACGTTCAGTTCGGCACGCAGGTTTTGCGGCGGGCCGAACAACTGGAGGGCCTGATCGATCAGGTGCGGCCCCAGGTCGGACCACAAACCCGCACCAGGCACGGCGGACTCGCGCCAGCGCGTGCGCACGACGGGTCGATATCGGTCGAAGCACAGCCGCGCCTGGGTCAAGCGACCCAGGGCACCGCTGCGCAGGCATCGGACCACGGTCAGAAAGTCACCATCCCAGCGGCGGTTGTGGAACACGCTGAGCAAGCGGCCTGTCGATCGCGCCAGCGCGACCAGCGCAGCAGCCTCAGCCCGGTCCAGCGCCAGCGGTTTGTCCACCACCACGGCCTTGCCAGCCTGCAGCGCGGCTTGGGCCAGCGGAAAGTGGCTGTCGTTGGGTGATGCGATGACGATCAGGTCCAGCGCCGGATCGGCCAGCAGGCTGGCGCTGTCGGCCACCACCTGCACGTCCTGACCCAGGGCCTGGCGCACCGCTTCGCCTTGTCGACTGGCCACGGCGCAGAGCGTCAGGCCGGGTGTGGCCTGCAGCAGCGGGGCATGGAAGGTCTGACCAGCGTAGCCGAAGCCGACCAGGCCCACTTTCAGCGGCATGCGCGGGGACGAAGCCATCAGCCTTGTTCGGCCAGGGCCTTGAGCCGTGCCAGGCCGGTCTCGAAATCCGGGCCGGCCATGCGGTCCATCATCAGGCCCATCCAGCGCCACAGCGGATTCGCGCCCATGTTCGCGTCCATGGACCAGATGACTCGGGTGGCGCTGCCCTCGGCGACAAAGCGCAGATCGCCGGTCGAGGTGCTGTCGAAGTCCGGGAAGTAGAGGTCGTAGGCCACCCGTTTCGGCGCTTCGGAGGCGGTGAAGGTCATCTTGCCATCGCCCTCGGTGGCGCTCTGCCAGGCCCAGCCGGCACCAACGCCTTGCTCGGTGCCAAAGTACTCGACCTTCATCGCTGGATCTCGCTGGTTCCAGACGGTCCAGTTCTTCCAGTGGCGAGGCTGGTTGACCAGATCGAAGACCTTGTCAGCCGGCGCGTTGATGACCAGGCTGCGCTCCAGGTGGGCCGTGCGGGGCAGCAGCAGGCCGCCCAGCACCAACACGGCGACCAGGGCCAGCAGCGAGACGATGATCCATTTCAGTGCACGCATGGCGATTCCTTGACGACTCAGGGTTTGAGGAAGGGTAGTGGCGAGAGGCCGGGTGGCATCATCCCAGACTTGTGTTCACCTTCAGGCACTCCCGGTGCCGACTTCTCGACCGTGACCTCTGCAGACACCTCCTCCATCACCAACCCCTTGTTGCAGGACTGGACCGGTCCGTTCGGATTGCCACCCTTCACACGGATCGAAGCGGCGCATTTCGTCCCGGCCATGCAAGCAGCGATGCACCAGCAAATGCTGGAGCTGGACGCGATTGCAGCCTATCCTGCTCCTGCCGACTTTGACAACACGGTGCTGGCGCTCGATCGCTCGGGCGCCTTGCTCTACCGGCTCGATGCCCTGCTGAACAATTTGACGGCTTCAGCCACGACGTCGGAGCTGCAGGCCGTGCAGCGCGATGTGGCATCGCCGCTGGCGGCCCACGACAGCGCGGTGAAGATGCATGCCGGCGTCTTTGCGCGGCTGGACGCCCTGCATGCGCAACGCGCCAGCCTCGGTCTGGATGCCGAGTCGCTGCGCTTGCTGGAGCGCCTCCACCTGGACTGCGTGCGCGCCGGTGCGCGCTTCAGCGAGGCCGAACAAGCGCACTATGCCGGCCTGATGCAGGCGCTGGCCACCTTGTCGACCCGGTTCGTGCAGAACGTGCTGGCGGACGAGAACGGCTACCAACTGGTGCTGCGTGGTGAAGCCGAGCTGGCGGGTCTGCCGGCCTTTGTTCGCGATGCCGCGCGCCAGGCGGCGGCCGAGCGCGGCCTGGATGCCGACGCCCATGTGATCACCTTGAGCCGCTCGCTGATCGAGCCCTTCCTGACCTTCTCTGACCGCGGTGATTTGCGCCAGGCGGCCTGGCAGGCCTGGAGCGAGCGGGGCGAACACGAGGGCGAGACCGACAACCGGGCCGTGGCCCTGCAGATCCTGCGCCTGCGCAATGCCCAGGCCCGGGCCCACGGCCATCGCAGCTTTGCCGACTACGCCCTGTCCGACAGCATGGCCGGGACCCAGCAAGCCGTGCGCGAACTGCTCGATGAGGTCTGGACCCGGGCCTTGCCGGCGGCCGAGCGGGAGCGCCAGGCCCTGCTGGCGATGATGCGCAGCCACGGCGTGGCCGGCGAGCCGGCCGCCTGGGATTGGCGTTACTGGTCCGAGAAGGTGCGACAAGCCCGCTATGACATCGATGAATCCGAGGTCAAGCCCTACTTCTCGCTGGACCGCATGGTGGAGGCCTTGTTCGATTGCGCGCAGCGCCTGTTCGGCGTGCGCTTCGTGGCCCGACCTGACATCGCGGGCTATCACCCGGACGTGTGCAGCTACGAAATGTTCGACGCCACGGGACGCAGCGCCGGATTGTTTCTGCAGGACAACTTCGCCCGCCAGGGCAAGCGCTCAGGCGCCTGGATGAGCGACTTCAACTACCAGTCGCAGAGTCGTGGCGTGACGCGGCCGGTGATCGTCAACAACAACAACTTTGCCCGCGGCGCCGAGGGGCAGCCCACCTTGCTGTCCTTCGACGATGCGCGCACGCTGTTCCACGAGTTCGGCCACGGGCTGCACGGATTGCTCTCAGACGTCCGGTACCACCGCCTGTCCGGCACCCAGGTTCTGCGGGACTTCGTGGAACTGCCATCGCAGCTGTTCGAACATTGGCTGTCCGAGCCCGAGGTCTTGCAGCGCCACGCACGCCACTGGCAGACCGGCGAGCCCATCCCTCAGCACCTGCTCGACCGCTTGCAGGCGGCGCAGCGCTGGGGGCAGGGCTATGACACGGTCAGTTATGCCGGCAGTGCCTTGGTGGATCTGGAGATTCATGCGCTGGAGTCGGCCGAGGGGCCGGCCGATCTGGTCGGCTTCGAGCGCGAAGCCCTGGCGCGGCTGGGCATGCCAGTGGCCGTGGGCATGCGGCATCGACTGCCGCATTTTCAACACCTGTTCGCAGGGCCCTACTATGCAGCGGGCTACTACGTCTACCTGTGGGCAGAGGTGCTGGATGCCGATGCCTTCAACGCGTTTGTCGAGGCCGGCAATCCGTTTGATGCCGATGTGGCGGCGCGCTTGCGCCGCCACATCTATGCGGCGGGGGACACGCAGGACCCCCGCTTGGCTTACACGTCCTTCCGGGGGCGCTTGCCGGCGATCGGGCCATTGCTGGCAAAACGCGGCTTGCTCGAGGCGGGCTTGCCGGCGGCGTGAAACGGTGCGCCTTCGGCACGGGCCGGCTTGAAGCCGCCCGGTGCGTGGCTGCGCGGACCGTCAGCACGGCGCTCGAACGGGCCGCGGTCACCGCGGTCGGCAAACGCCGGCCGGTCACCGAAGGCCGGACGGTCGCCGTACGACGGACGCTCGTTGCCAAAGCCCGGACGCGGGCCGTAGGCAGGACGCTCGCCGGCGTTGCTGGCCTTGCGATCGAAGTAACCGCCACGCTGTTCGCCACGGTCGGCAAAGGCTGGGCGGTCACCGAAGGCAGGCCGATCGCCAAAGGCGGGACGGTCGCCATAGGACGGGCGCTCCGAGCGCTCGAACGGGCCGCGGTCAGGACGCGGGCCGCGCGGTGCGAAGTCACTGCGGTTGCCGGCGTAGCCGCCACCGAAGCCCTTGCCGCGCGGAGCGCCACCACGTGGGCCCATGCTGCTGCGGCCGAACATGTCCGGTGCCGGACGGCTGGGCTCCAGCCCTTCGACCGTGGCCACCGGGATCGGCTGGGTGGTGTACTGCTGGATGCGGCGGATCATCGACACGTCGCGGCGCTCGGCCAGCGTCACGGCGCGGCCCGAACGGCCGGCACGGCCGGTGCGGCCGATGCGGTGCACATAGTCCTCGGCCTTCAGGGGCAGACCGTAGTTGATGACGTGGGTGATCGTCGGCACGTCGATGCCGCGGGCGGCCACATCGGTGGCCACCAGGATGCGGACCTGGCGTGAACGCAGGCCTTGCAGCACGCGGTTGCGGCGGCCTTGCGGCATGCCGCCGTGGAGGGCAGCCACCGAGTGACCCATTTCGGCCAGGCGGTCAGCCAGGCGATCGGCGTCGATCTGCGTGCTGGTGAAGACGACGGCCTGGTCGACGTCACGGTCGGTCAGGATGTGGTCCAGCAGGGCGTGCTTGTGGTCCAGATCATCGGCCCACATCAGTTGCTGGGTGATGTTCTCGTGCTTGTCGGTGTGACCGGTGATCTCGATGCGCTCGACATCATCCTTCTGCAGGCGCTGGGCCAGGCGACCGACTTCACCGGCGAAGGTGGCGCTGGCCATCAGGGTCTGGCGGCCGGCAGGCAGCTTGTCGGCAATGTGCTCGATGTCCTCGATGAAGCCCATGTCGAGCATGCGGTCGGCTTCGTCCAGCACCAGCATCTCGACGTTCTCAAGAATGGCCTTGCCGCTCTCGATGTGGTCGATCAGACGGCCGGGGGTGGCGATCAGGATGTCCAGCGGGCCGCGCAGGGCCTTGAGCTGGGCCGGATAGGGCACGCCGCCGACCACGCTGGTGACCGACAGGAACTGGACATTGCGGCCGTAGCTGGAGGCGGCCTTGGCGACCTGCATCGACAGCTCACGGGTGGGCACCAGCACCAGGATGCGCGGACCGCGCACTTCGCCCTTCTTGGGCTTCTGGGCGGGGTCGTTGCGCGCGGCCAGCACCTTCATCAGGGCAGGCAGCACGAAGGCTGCGGTCTTGCCGCTGCCGGTGTTGGAGCAGACGCGAAGATCGCGACCAGCCAGAGCGGCCGGAATGGCGCGGGCTTGCACGTCGGTGGGGTTTTCGTAGCCGGCGGTAGTCAACGCGCGGACCAGGGCCTCATCGAGGCCGAGAGAAATAAAGCTCATATTTTTTCCATGTGGCGCTCGGTGCCGGCAGGCATCAATGAGCGCACGGTGGGGCAAAAACATCGCCGCCGACCGCGCCTGAACAGTGCACACGGGGTGTGCCTGCGCAGGCCTTCAAGGGTTGCCCGCTTTGCGCACCAGGACGAATCCGGGCATGCCAGCAACAACCATCAAACCAGGGAGGTCAGTGGGGATGAACGTAT
>CALRVU010000064.1:0-10129 GCA_943371685.1 Bordetella parapertussis
ACCCCGCTGAGCTGGGCTTGCTGCCCGAGGGATTACCCGAAGCAAGCAGCATCACGGCCTTGGTCCATACCCTGGAGGCCGCCGGCCGCAGCCTGGGCTCGGCGCTTCGGGTGGCCCGCCAGCTGGTGCTGGAGCGGCTGGCCGTGCTGGATGTGGAGCAAGGCGCATCGCTGCACGATGTGACCGCCTGCATGACCGCGCTGGCCGAGGCCACGCTGGAACTGGCCCTGGCCCGCGCCCGGGCCGAGGCCGACGAGCGCCACGGCGCGCCACAAGACGCTGCCGGCCAGCCCATCGATTTCTGGATCATCGGCATGGGCAAGCTCGGCGCCCGCGAGCTCAACGTGTCCTCCGACATCGACCTGATCTATGTCTACGAGGACGACGGCCAGACCGTGGGGCCGCAGTGCGTGTCGGCCCACGAGTATTTCTGCCTGGTGGCCAAGCGCCTGTACGCGCTGATCGGCGAGGTCACCGAGGACGGTTTCGTCTTCCGCATGGACCTGGCGCTGCGGCCGAACGGCAACTCCGGCCCGCCGGTGGTCAGCCTAGCCATGCTGGAAGAGTACTTTCTGGTGCAGGGCCGCGAGTGGGAGCGCTTTGCCTGGCTGAAAAGCCGGGTCGTGGCCCCGCGCGACAGCGTGACCAGCGGCCGGGCGTTGCAGCTGCGCTCGCTCGTCACGCCCTTTGTCTACCGCAAATACCTCGACTACGGCGTGTTCGAGGGCCTGCGCCAGCTGCATCGCAAGATCCGCGAAGAAGCCCAGCGCCGCGCCGCCGGCCGGCCCGAGCGGGCCAACGACGTCAAGCTCTCGCGCGGCGGCATCCGCGAGATCGAGTTCATCGTCCAGCTGCTGCTGGTGGTGCGCGGCGGGCAGTTCCCAGAGATCCGCACCCGCTCCACCCTGAAGGGCCTGGACAAGCTGGCCGCCGGCGGCTTGATGAAGATCGACACCGCCGCCAAGCTGGGTGCGGCCTACACCTTCCTGCGCCTGGTCGAGCACCGCATCCAGTACCTGGACGATCAACAGACCCATCTGCTGCCCACGGCCGATGCCGATCTGGGCTGGATTGCCGCCAGCCTGCACCTGGTCTGCAGCCCTGACACCTGCGAGCTGCTGGACCGCCTCTGCGAGGTGCGCGAGCTGGTCGCCACCGAGTTTGACGCATTGCTGCATGACGGCCAGAGCGCCCCGCCACGCCCCGGCGCCAATGGCTGCCGCGCCTGCGGCACCGGGCCCCTGCCGCTGGACAGCGAAGACCTGCTCGGCAAACTGCCCGAGGGCCTGGCCGAGCGGGTGCGCAGCCTGGCTGCCAGCCCGCGCGTGCTGGCCCTGCGCGAGGACAGCAAATTGCGCCTGGGCAAGCTGATGCTGCGGGCCGCACAAAGTGTGGCGCGCGACGAATGCACCTTGCTGGCCGCCCAGCGCTTCGTGGACTGGATCGAACCGCTGCTGCGACGCGAGAGCTACCTGGCCTTGCTGGTCGAGCGGCCGGGCGTGCAGCAGCGGCTGCTGCGCCTGCTGGGCCTGGCCCGCTGGCCGATGCGCTACCTGATGCTGCACCCGGGCGTGATCGACGAACTGGCCGACGAGCGGCACATGGCCGAGCGCTTTGAGCCGCTGGCCTTCGTGGCCGACCTGAACGAGCGCCATGCGGCCTGGCAGCGCTCCGGCGATGTCGACGAAGGCGCTTTGCTCGACACACTGCGCCGCGCCCACCATGCCGAGGTCTTCCGCACTCTGGTGCGCGACGTCGAGCAGCGGATCACGGTGGAGCAAGCCGGCGACGACCTGTCGGCCCTCGCCGATGCCGTGCTGGACTGCTGCCTGCGCTGGGCCTGGCTGCACCTCAAGCAGCGCCACCGCGAGGTGCCGCAGTTCGCCGTGATCGCCTACGGCAAGCTGGGCGGACTGGAGCTGGGCTATGGCAGCGATCTTGACGTGGTCTTTCTGTACGACGACGAGAACGAAGCCGACCCCGATGTCGTGCCCGAAATCTATGCCGCCTTCGTGCGCAAGCTCATCACCTGGCTGACCTTGCGCACAGCCGCCGGCGAGCTGTTCGAAATCGACACCGCGCTGCGCCCGAACGGCAACTCCGGCCTGCTGGTCACCTCGGTCAACTCGTTTGACAAGTACCAGCGCGGCCGCGGCAGCAACACCGCCTGGACCTGGGAGCACCAGGCCATCACCCGGGCCCGCTTCTGCGCCGGCAGCCCGGCCCTGCGGGAACGCTTCGAGGCCACCCGCCGCGCGGTCATCACCGCCGAACGCGAGCCGCAGGCCTTGCGCGACGAAGTGCGCGGCATGCGCGAGAAGGTTCGTGCGGCCCATCCGATCAAGTCCGGCCTGTTCGACGTCAAGCAGAGTGATGGCGGGATGATGGACGCCGAGTTTGCCGTGCAGTACCTGGTGCTGGCCGAGAGCGGCCGCCACCCCAGCCTGCAGGACAACGCCGGCAACATCGCCCTGATGCAGCGCGCTGAAGCCGCCGGGCTGCTGCCTGCCGGCGTGGGCAGCGCCGCGGCCGACGCCTACCGCGAGCTGCGCCGGGCCCAGCACCGGGCCCGGCTCGATGAGCAACCCACCCAGTTCGATCCGGCCCTGCTGGCCACTGAGCGCGCCGCCATCCACGCTCTGTGGCGGGCCGTGTTCGACACATGACTGGTGCAGTGCCCAGTGCTTGGGGCGAGCGGCTGCGCAGCGGTGCCTGGCCGGCCCTGGCACTGGTCTTGGCCTTGTTCGCGCTGACCCTGTTCGGCCAAGCCACCGAGGCCTGGGATTGGCAGCCCGCACTGGCCGGCACCGAACCCTGGCGCGCCTGGACCGCCGCTGCCGTGCACTGGACGCCAGCGCACCTGCAGATGAACCTGGCCGGCTGCGCCGCGCTGGCCTGGCTGGGCTGGCGGGCCGATCTGGGCCCCCGTGAAGCACTGGCCTGGGCCCTGGCCTGGCCGCTCACCCAAGTCGGCCTGCTGTTGCAGCCGGCCTTGCTGCACTACGGCGGCCTGTCCGGCGTACTGCATGCCGGGGTGGTGCTGGTGGCCTGGGGCCTGGTCAGCCAGGGCGGCCGCAACCGCTGGCTGGGTCTGATCATGGCCGGCGGCCTGCTGGCCAAGCTGATCAGCGAACAGCCCTGGCGGGCGGAAGTGCAGCGCGTGCCGGGCTATGACTTTCAGGTGGCACCGATGGCCCACAGCAGTGGCGCCCTGGCCGGTCTGGTCTGTGGCGCGCTCGTGCTGGGCTGGAGCCGCTGGCAGCGCGGCCCGTCCACCGCCGCGCCGGCCCCCTCAGTGCCCGCGGCTCCAGAATGACCGAAACCACCCGGCGCCCGCTGGACCGCTTGGCGGTCATCAGCTTGATCAGCTGCGCTGCACTGTGGGGCCTGAACCAGGCCGCCACCAAAACCGCCCTGCACGAGATCCCGCCGCTGCTGCAAGCCGGTGTGCGCTCGCTGGGTGCCGGCCTGCTGCTGTGGGCCTGGGCGACCTGGCGAGGCCTGCCTCTGCGCCCTGACCGCGCCACCTTGCCAGCCGCGCTGCTGGCGGGTCTGCTCTTTGCCGCCGAGTTCGGCTGCATCTTCTGGGGCCTGCAGTACACCAGTGCATCGCGCATGGCAGTGTTCGTCTACCTGGCGCCCTTCATCGTGGCGCTGTCCATGCCGCTGATTTCGCACTCAGAGCGACTGGGTACCAGCCAGTGGCTGGGCCTGACGACCGCCTTCAGCGGCGTGGTGTGGGCATTGGCAGAGGGCCTGAATGCCACGGCGGTCCATGGCCCGGATCGGCAGTGGCTGGGCGACTTGCTGGGGGTGCTGGGCGCGGGCTTGTGGGCCGCCACCACCCTGACCATCCGCGGCAGCCGCCTGGCCCAGGCCGCGCCCGAGCAGACCTTGATGAGCCAGTTGGCGGTGTCTGCCGTGGCCTTGCTGCTGGCGGGGGCCTGGCAGGGCGAAGCGTGGCCTGCGCAGATCAGCCCGCTGGCCTGGTCCGCCCTGGGCTTCCAGACCGTGGTCATCACCTTTGCCAGCTACCTGCTGTGGTTCTGGCTGGTGCGGCACTATTCGGCCACCCGGATTTCGGCATACACCCTGCTCACGCCGGTGTTCGGCCTGCTGGCAGGCGTGGGCCTGCTGGGTGAGCCGCTGACGCTGCGCCTGGTGGTGGCGCTGGCGGCCGTGGTGGTGGGCATCACGCTGGTCAGCCGACCGGCGCGGCCCCCTCGCTAACCCTCAACCGACGCCGCGCTGTCGCCCAGGCGCCAAGCCCGCTGCCGGGGGCTGCATAGACTGCGCCTTTGCCCATCCACCCCAAAGGAATCACCATGATCACGCTCTGCGGTTTTGCCCTGTCCAACTACTACAACAAGGTCAAGATGGTCTTGCTGGAGAAAGGCATCCCGTTCACCGAGGAACGGGTGCTGACCGGCCTGAAGGATGAGGCCGTGCTGGGCGCCTCGCCCCTGGCCAAGGTGCCTTTCATCCGCACGTCCGATGGCACGCTGTGCGAGAGCGAAGTGATCGTGCAGTATCTGGAAGAGCTTCAGCCCGAACCGGCCATGCTGCCCGGCGGCGCGTTCGAGCGGGCCAAGGTGCGCGAGTTGACCACCTTCATCGAGCTGCATCTGGAACTGGTGGCGCGCGAGCTCTATCCCCAGGCTTTCTTCGGCGGCACGGTCAGCGAGGCCAACCAGGCCCGGGTGCACAAGCTGCTGGTCAAGAACATTGCCGCCTTCAAGCGGCTGGCCAAGTTCTCTCCCCACGTGGCGGGCGAGGCATTCAGCACCGCTGACTGCGCGGCCTACGTGTCGCTGCCGCTGGTGGCCATGGCCAGCAAGGCCGTGCTCGGCACCGATCTGTTGAGCGAGGGCGGCGTGGACTGGAAGGCCTACATCAAGCGGGTCGGTGAGCGCCCCAGCGCCCAGCGCGTCTCCGCCGATCGCAAGACCGAACAAGACGCCCAGATCGCGGCGATCAAGGCCAAGGCCGCCTCAGGCACCTGAGCGGCGCCCGCGTCGAGAAACGAGCCGGCCCGGTCCGGCCTGGGCCGGGGCCTGCGCGCCTGGCTCGCTCCCATCAAGAATGCATCCGATCGGCCCCCTTCTGCGTACAGACGGCATGGGGCCTGCGCTGCATTCTGGTGCCTCGACCCCGCGACAAAACGAATCAGTAGACAAAGTGAACTGATTGGTATCAAAATTGAACAACGCGGTGCAGGCATCAGAGATTTCGTTTCAATGCACCGCCCAACCCTCTGTTACACGCCCAAGCACAAATTCATGGAACCTCTTGCGCAAACCGCCCTCACAGCCATGTGGGTTGGGCTTCGGCACCTCGGTGCCGGCCCCGGTTCCGGGTCTTTGCCTGGGGCCGCTTTCTTGAAGCCGCGCAGCCTTCCAGCAGGTCTGGCTGTCGCCCGGGAGCGTTTCTCCTCCTCCCTCCCTCACTCTTGCGCCCCCGGGTGCTGCGCGGCTTTCTTCTTTTCCCCACCGGCGACTCCGGCTGTGTTTGACGCTTCGAGCCTTGGAGCGCGCCCATGAGCACCGCCCCCTCCAGACGCATTGCCGTCGTCGGCTCCGGCATCGCCGGCCTGTCTGCCGCCTGGCACCTGCGTCGCGATGCGCAAGTCACGCTGTTTGAGGCCGACCCACGATTTGGTGGCCATGCCCATACCGTGGACCTGACGCTGAACGGCATCACCCATGGCGTGGACACCGGATTTCTGGTCTTCAACGAGCGCACCTATCCGAATCTGATTGCCCTGTTCGCCGAGATCGGCATCGCCACCGCAGCGTCGGACATGTCGTTCTCGGTGCAAGCGCCGCGCTTGAATCTGGAGTGGAGCGGCTCGGACCTGAACAGCGTGTTTGCCCAGCGCAGCAATCTGCTGTCGCCACGCTTCTGGGGCATGCTGGCCGACATCCTGCGTTTCAACCGCCTGACCACCGGAATTGCCGAAGCCGGACTGGACAGCGCCCTGGCCCAGCCGATCGGCGCATTCCTCGACGAACACCGCTTTGGCGCGCGCTTCCGCGAGGGTTACTTCCTGCCCATGATCGGCTGCATCTGGTCCTGCCCCACCGACCAGATGCTGCGGTTCCCGATCGGCACGCTGATCCGTTTCTGCCACAACCACGGCCTGATCCAGGTGCAGGACCGGCCGCAGTGGCACACGGTACGTGGCGGCTCACGCCAGTATGTGCAGCGCCTGCTGCAAGACTTGCCCGATGCGCGAGCCAGCACACCCGTGCGCAGCATCCGCCGCCTGCCGCCCGGCACGGGCCAGGCTGGCGTGATGGTGGCCACCGACGCCGGCAGCGAGCGTTTTGACGAAGTCGTGCTGGCCTGCCACAGCGACCAGAGCCTGGCGCTGCTGGACGATGCCAGCGCCGACGAGCGCAGCGTGCTGGGCGCCATCCGCTACCACGCCAACCGCGCGGTGCTGCACACCGACAGCAGCTTGCTGCCACGGCGCCCCCGCGCTTGGGCCGCCTGGAACTACGAACGTGCGGCCGATGCAGGCCGAGAGCAGGCCGGCGTCTGCTTGCACTACCTGATCAACCGCCTGCAGCCCCTGCCCTGGGCTGAGCCGGTGGTGGTGTCGCTCAATCCGGTGCGCGAGCCGCATTCCAGCACCTTGCATGGCGAGTATCACTATGCCCATCCGGTGTTTGACGGCCCGGCCGTTGCGGCCCAGCAGCGGTTGCCGCTGATCCAGGGTCACTCGCATGTCTGGTATTGCGGCGCCTGGACGCGTTACGGCTTCCATGAGGACGGCCTGCGCGCCGGCCTGGCCGTGGTCGAGGGCCTGCGGGCGCAATGGGCCCAGTCGCCCGACTGGCAGGCCAGTGCCTGAGGTACCTGCCGTCATCACGGCCCACCGCGCGATGCTCGGCCTGGGTGAGGTGCGCCACACCCGGCTCAAGCCCGTGCGGCACGGCTTTGCTTACCCGACCTTCTTTGTGCTGCTGCCGATGCGGCAACTGCGGCTGGCGCCAGATGCCGCCTTGCCGCGCAACCGTTTCGGACTGATCAGCTTTCAGGACCGGGACCACGGCGACGGCGGCCCGGACAGCCTGGCCTGGCTGGAGGCACTGCTGGCACGCGAGGGCATCACCGATGCCCAGGGCGAGGTCTGGCTGCACTGTTTCCCGAGGGTGCTGGGCTATGCCTTCAAGCCGGTGAGCTTCTGGTACTGCCACCGCGCCGACCAGAGCCTGGCGGCCATCGTGGTCGAGGTCAACAACACCTTCGGTGAGCGCCATGTCTACCTGCTGGCCGGTGCCAGTCTGGGCTGGGGCCGCGAGCTGGAGGCACGCAAGGTCTTCCATGTCTCGCCCTTCTGCAAGGTCGAAGGCCGCTACCGCTTCCGTTTCTTCCGCAATGAGACCCGGACCGTGGCCCGCATCGAGCACGACGACGACCTGGGTCCGCTGCTGCTGACCAGCGTCTGCGGCCAGCTGCATCCCGTCAGCCGGACCTTGCTGTTGCGCACGTTTTTCCGGATGCCTTTCCTCACACTCGGTGTGATGCTGCGCATCCATCTGCAAGCGCTGCGACTGTGGCGTCTGCACCTGCCCTTCTTCTCCAAACCCGACGCGCCCGCGACCGCGGTGTCGCGCGGCGTCCCCTTGGCCTGAATACCGCGCCTGACGATGAACACCACCACCGCCTCGCTGTCCCTGCCCGACTCGGCACCCACCTCAGCCCGCGCCCTGCTGCGCTTGCTGCAACGCCTGCAAGTGGGCACCCTGGACCTGCAATGCCCCGATGGCAGCCAGCTGCGCTTTGGCGAGCCCCAGGCCCAGGGCATGCGCGCGGCCATGCGCCTGAAGGACTGGCAGGTCTGCAGCGAGGTAATGAAGTCTGGCGACGTGGGCCTGGGCGAGAGCTACATCGCCGGCCGCTGGAGCAGCCCCGATCTGCCCGCCCTGCTGCGCCTGTGCCTGGCCAACCGCGAGGTGATCGAGAAGGCGGTGTATGGCAGCTGGTGGGGCTCGCTGCTGTACCGGCTCAAGCACCTGCTCAACCACAACTCGCGCAAGGGCAGCCGGCGCAACATCCAGGCCCACTACGACCTGGGCAATCCGTTTTACCGGCTCTGGCTGGACGACACCATGAACTACTCGAGCGCCTGGTTCAACGGCCAGCTCGACCAGCCCCTGGTGCCCGCCCAGCAGGCCAAGATGCGCCGCGCCATCGACGAATGCCAGCTGCAGCCCGGACAGCGCGTGCTGGAGATCGGCTGCGGCTGGGGCGCCGTGGCCGAATGCGCCGCCCGCGACCGGCAGGTGCACCTGACCGGCGTGACCCTGTCGACCGAACAACTGGCGTTCGCCCGGCAGCGGCTGGCCGCACAAGGCCTGGACGGCCTGACCGATCTGCGCCTGCAGGACTACCGCGACATCCCGGAGACCGGCTTTGACGCCATCGTCTCGATCGAGATGTTCGAGGCGGTGGGCCAGGCCTACTGGCAGCAGTATTTCCAGACCGTGCACGACAAGCTCAAGCCGGGCGGCCGGGCCTGCATCCAGTCCATCACCATCCGCGACGAATACTTTGACCGCTATGTGCGCGGCACCGACTTCATCCAGCAGTACATCTTCCCGGGCGGCTTGCTGCCCAGCCCGTCGGTGTTCCGGGCCGAGGCCGCCAAGGCCGGCCTGAAGCTGGTCAACAGCCTGGATTTCGGGCCCGACTACGCCGAGACCCTGCGCCGCTGGCGGCATGACTTCCTGGCGCGCGAGCCGCAGGTGCGCGAGCTGGGCTATGACGCCGAGTTCGTCCGCCTCTGGGAGTTCTACCTCGCCTATTGCGAAGCGGCCTTCGATGCCGGCAGCACCAGCGTCATGCAGTTCACCCTGCAACGCGACTGAGGACCCCACGATGAACCGCCGCGACTGCCTCGACTTCGCCCTGCGCCACGGGAGCCTGGCTGCCGCAGCGCTGTGCGGCCTGCCCGCCCGGGCCCAGTCCGTGGCGGCCCCTGCGGCGCCGGGCGCCGCCACCGAGCTGCGCGCCGAGCTGGGTGAGGTGCGACTGCAAGGCCAGGGGCGGCTGCGCTTCTTCGGGCTGCATGTCTATGACATCCGACTGTGGGCTGGCACACCGGTGGCCGAGCAGAACTGGGCCAGTCAAGCGCTGGCCTTGGAGATCGAATACGCGCGCGGCCTGGTGGGCGAGCAGATCGCCGAGCGCTCGCTGGCCGAGATGAAGCGCCAACCCGGCTTTGACGCCAAGGCCGCGCCGCAGTGGCTGCTGCGCATGAAGGCGCTGTTCCCCGATGTGAAGGCCGGAGACCGGATCACCGGCGTTCAGCGCGCTGGCGAAGCCACCCGCTTCTTCGTCAACGGTCGCCCCGCTGGTGAGGTGCGTGACGCCCTGTTCACCCGCCTGTTCTTCGGCATCTGGCTGGCACCCGAGACCTCGGAACCCGCGATGCGACAGCAATTGTTCGGGCTGTCGCGATGAACAGCCTGCGCGCCGGCCTGGCCTATGGCGCGCTGGGTCTGCCCCTGGCCTTCGTGGCCCTGCCGCTCTATGTGGTGCTGCCCGACCACTACGCGAGCGCCTACGCCGTGCCGCTGGCCAGCCTGGGCTTGCTCCTGCTGCTCGCCCGCGCGGCCGACGCCGTGGCCGATCCCTGGATCGGCCGCGCCATCGACCGCCTGCTGGCCCGGCCGCCGCGCGACTGGGCATGGGTCTGCGCCGCTGCTGCGTTGTTGCTGGCGCTGTGCTTTCAGGGCCTGTTCTTTCCGCCGGTGCGGGGCCAAGGCGCACTGCTGGCCTGGGCAGGTCTGATGCTGTCGGGCTGCTACCTGGGCTACAGCACCCTGACCGTGCTGCACCAGGCCTGGGGCGCCCGGCTGGGTGGCGACGAGACCGGCCGAACGCGGGTGGTGGCCTGGCGCGAAGGTCTGGCCCTGGCCGGCGTGATCCTGGCCAGCCTGCTGCCCGGCCTGGGTGGCTTGCAGCTGACCAGCCTGGTGCTGGCCGCTGCACTGGCCTTGGCGCTGCTGGCGCTGCGCCGTGCGCCGCGTCCGGTGGCCGACCGTGCCCCCGAGACCGTCCACACAGGCAATGACAGCCCCTTGGCCAATCCGCGCTTTCGCCGCCTGCTTCGGGTCTA
>CALRVU010000065.1:0-10088 GCA_943371685.1 Bordetella parapertussis
CATGACCCGCATGGGCAAGGCCGCGGTGGAACTGCTGGGCACCGACGGCGAGTTCGTGCCCTGCGTGCACACCGTGGGCGCGCCGCTGGCCGCCGGCCAGGCTGACGTGGCCTGGCCCTGCAACAAGACCAAGTACATCGTCCACTACCCCGAGACCCGCGAGATCTGGAGCTACGGCTCGGGCTACGGCGGCAATGCGCTGCTGGGCAAGAAGTGCTTCGCCCTGCGCATCGCCTCCACCATGGGCCGCGACCAGGGCTGGCTGGCCGAGCACATGCTGATCCTGGGCGTGACCTCGCCCGCCGGCAAGAAGTACCACGTCGCAGCGGCTTTCCCCAGCGCCTGCGGCAAGACCAACTTCGCGATGCTGATCCCGCCGGCTGAACTGACCGGCTGGAACGTCACCACCATCGGCGACGACATTGCCTGGATCAAGCCCCGTGCTGACGGCAAGCTCTGCGCCATCAACCCCGAGGCCGGCTACTTTGGCGTGGCCCCGGGCACCAACTTCGACACCAACCCCAACTGCATGCGCAGCCTGGACAAGGACGTGATCTTCACCAACGTCGCGCTGACCGACGACGGTGACGTCTGGTGGGAAGGCATGGGCGACGCACCAGCGCATTGCATCGACTGGCAGGGCAAGGACTGGACGCCGCAGATCGCCAAGGAAACCGGCGCCAAGGCCGCCCATCCCAATTCGCGCTTCACGGTGGCCGCCACCAACAACCCCGCGCTGGACCCGGCCTGGGACGACGCCGCGGGCGTGCCGATTGACGCGTTCATCTTCGGCGGCCGCCGTTCCACCACCGTGCCACTGGTGACCGAGGCCCGCGACTGGGTCGAAGGCGTCTACATGGCCGCCACCATGGGATCGGAGACCACCGCCGCAGCCGTGGGCCAGCAGGGCGTGGTTCGCCGCGATCCCTTCGCCATGCTGCCCTTCACCGGCTACAACGTCAGCGACTACTTCCAGCACTGGCTGAACGTGGGCGCCAAGATCGCCGCCACCGGTGCCAAGCTGCCGGCCATCTTCTGCGTCAACTGGTTCCGCAAGGGCGCTGACGGCAAGTTCGTCTGGCCCGGCTACGGTGACAACGCCCGCGTGCTCAAGTGGATGATCGAGCGCATCGAGGGCCAGGCCCAGGGCGAAGGCCACTTCTTTGGCACCAGCCCGCGCTATGACGACCTGGACTGGAGCGGCCTGGACTTCAGCCGCGAGAAGTACGCCAGCATCATCACGGCCGAGCCCGCTGCCTGGGTCGAAGAGCTGAAGCTGCACACCGAGCTGTTCGCCCAGTTGGCGCAAGGCCTGCCCGCCGAGCTCAGCGCCACCAAGGCGCGCTTCGAAGCCCAGATCGGCGCCTGAGTGACGCCTCGGCCCTGAGGGCCCTGAACCTCGGCAAAGCCACCTTCGGGTGGCTTTGTTTTTGGGGCGGTGCCTGAATTTGCGATCATCCCCCCATGCGCATCCAGCTCCTGTCCGACCTTCACCTTGAAACCGAGGCCTTTGCGGCCCAGCCCGCGCCAGAGGCCGAGGTGCTGGTGCTGGCCGGCGACATCGATGCGACCTGGGCCGGGCTGAGCCAGTTCGCCGATTGGCCGGTGCCGGTCTTGATGGTGGCCGGCAACCATGAGTTCGATGGCCGCGACATCGCCGAGGCCTGGCGCGACCTGCGCGCCCGCTGCGAGTCGCTCAACATTCGCCTGCTGGAGCAAGAGTCCCTGGTGCTGCAAGGCGACGATGGCCGCCGCGTGCGCTTTCTGGGCACCGTGCGCTGGAGCGATTTCGACCTGTTCGGCGCCGCCCAGCGCGAGCGCGCCATGCGTGCGGCGGGCTACTTCATGCGCGTGCAACGCAGCACCATCGACGGCGGTCAGCCCTTTGACGCCGCGGCCGTGCGGGTGGCGGGCCTGGCCTGCCGGCAATGGCTGGAGCAGGCCCTGCAGACACCGGCCGGCGCGGATTGGGATGCGACCGTCGTGGTCACTCACTTCGCCCCCAGCATCAAGAGTGCCGATGTGCGCTTTGGCAAGCAGCCCGGCACGGCCAGTTTCTGCAATGCCGACGACGATCTGGTCGTGCGTGCCGACCTGTGGCTGCACGGTCACCTGCACTGCCGCCACGACTACGCCATCGACCGTGCAGGCCAGCGTCCTGCCCGCGTGGTCTGTCAGGCGCGGGGCCTGGCGCACAAGAACGAGCACCTGGGGCACGATCCGATGCGCGTGCTGACCGCCTGACTTCGACTCGCCCTTGACTTTGGACAAGACGGCGCACGCGTCCGGTGCCACACTCAAGGCACTGAACCCAGGAGACCGCGATGAAGATTCTTGTACCCGTTGATGGCAGCCCGTTCACCAAGCGCATGCTGGCTTATCTGGCTGCGCACGACGAATGGCTGGGTGACCAGCACCAGTACACACTGATCCATGTGGTGCCGGCCGTGCCGCCGCGTGCCGCCGCCGTGCTTGAAAAAGCACTGCTCAAGTCGCACTACGAGGACGAGGCTGAAAAGGTCTTCAAGACCCTGCGCACCTTCTTCACCAAGCAAAAGATCAAGGTCGAGTTCGTGACCAAGATCGGCTCAGCCGCCGACACGATCGCCGCCTACGCGACCAAGGAAGGCTTCGACCTGCTGATGATGGGCTCGCACGGCCACGGCACGCTGGGCAATCTGGTCATGGGTTCAGTCGCCACCAAGGTGATGGCGCACTGCACCACGCCGGTCTTGCTGGTGCGCTGAGCTCGGCTGGCGAGCCGGACTTCAGTTGGACGGCTTGCGCGCAAACCAGCGCTTGCGTTCACCCGTGGCCGGCAGCTTGATGGACGGTGCCGGCAGGGGCGGCTGGTCCAGGCTGTATTCCAGGCCGATGGCCGTGCCCATGTCCCCAGCGTCGAATTCGGGCTGGCTGTTCTGGTTTCCGATCAAACGGCGCAGCAGGCTCTTGGGCGGCGTGGACATGTCTGGACTCCTCTGTGGATGAGCAAAGTGTCCGAGCGGAGTTCCATCGGCGATCGGTGGAACAAGGCCTGTTTCCCCTGTTTCGTTCCCCTTTGCCGGCAGGCCTCCAATCCACCGTCCGAGCGAGAACAGAAGCAGAATCAGAGCACGGCAAGGCAGCGTCAGAATCATTCAAGTTTCTAATCAAACTTGAATTCAAGTAATTTCACTTCTTTTTCGGCCCACCGCTGCGCACAATCCGCCGATCGCCTGTCCCCCGTCCCGGTGGTCAGGCCCCACTCCTGCGAGGCAGCGGCATGAAAGTCATTGTTCTGGGCGCCGGCATCATCGGCATCAGCACCGCCTGGTATCTGGCGGAACAGGGCCACGAGGTCACGGTCATTGACCGCCAAGCCGACGCGGCGCTCGAAACCAGCTTCGCCAACGGTGCGCAGATCTCGGTGAGCTTCTGCGAGCCCTGGGCCAACGCTGGTGCACCGTTCAAGGTCGCCAAGTGGCTGCTGCGCGATGACTCGCCCCTGCTGTTCCGCCCCCGCATGGACCCGTATCAGTGGCGCTGGGGGGCCAAGTTCCTGACCCAGTGCACTGACGCCGCCTTTGCCCGCAATGTGCAGCAGCTGGTGGCCCAGGGTGCCTACAGCCACGAGGCCCTCAAAGGCCTGGTGGCGCAGACCGGCATCGAATACAACCGGCTCGAGAAAGGCATCCTGCACTTCTTCTCGTCGCAGGCCGACTTCGAAGCCGGCGCGGCCGGTGCCGAACTGATGCGCCAGCACGGCGTGGACCGCCGTGTGCTCAACCGCGATGAAGTGCTCAAGGTCGAGCCGGCCCTGGCCGGCTTTGGTGCGCAGATCCACGGCGGCACCTACACCCCCAGCGACGAATCCGGCGATGCCTGCGTCTTCACCCAGAAGCTGGCCGCCCTCTGCGCGGCCCGTGGTGTGCGGTTCCTCTGGGAGCATGACGTGGCCGGCCTGGAAACCGCCGGTGGCCAGATCGGTGGCGTGCGCGTCGTCAACCGCGCCAATCAGCGCAGCCAGACCGTGACCGCCGACCAGTATGTGGCGGCCATGGGCTCGTTCACCGCGCCCATGCTGCGCTCGGTGGGGGTGGACCTCGACATCTACCCGGCCAAGGGTTACTCGGCCACCCTGCGCCTCAAGCGGCCTGAGGCGGCCAGCATGGTCAGTCTGCTGGACGACACGCGCAAGATCGCCATCTCGCGCCTGGGCGACCAGATCCGCATCGCCGGCACCGCCGAGATGGCCGGCTACGACACCGGCTTGACCAGTGCCACCGCCCAGGTGCGCTGCGCGGCCCTGGTCAAGCGCTACGAAGAACTGTTCCCCGGTGTGGCCGACACCACCGAGCCGCATTACTGGACCGGCCTGCGCCCCAGCACGCCCACCAACATCCCCTACATCGGCCGCAGCAAGCTGGCCAACCTCTGGCTCAATGCCGGTCATGGCACGCTGGGCTGGACCCACGGCGCCGGCTCCGGCCTGGCCCTGGCCGAGCTGATGGCCGGCCGCCAGCCGCAACTGGCCTTCGGCTTTTGCGGTGATGCGCTGCCCCGCCGCGCTCCGCAGGTCGCTGTCGCCGCCTGAGCCTGCTTGAGGCTGCCCGGTGGCGGCGGCCGAAGACGGGGCGTGCCACAATCGCGCCCCGCTTTCTCTTGCCCTCGCGCTGACATGCCCGCCACGCCCTCTTTTTGCGCGATCGACTTCGGCACTTCCAATTCGGCCATTGCCCTGCCGGTGATCGCCCCGAGCGCGGGCGCAGATTCGCAGGCGCGGCCGCAAGTGCGCCTGGTCGAGGTCGAGGCCGGCCAGCGCACCATGCCGACCTCGGTCTTCTACACCATGGAAGGTCAGGGCGCCCACGACGAGCCGCGCCGCCTGTACGGCCGCGCGGCACTGGCGGCCTATGTCGACGGGGTGGATGGCCGCCTGATGCGCTCGATGAAGAGCGTGCTCGGTTCCTCGCTGATCGAGGCCGGCACCGATGTGGGTGGCGGCCGCTCGGTCAAGTTCCTCGACATCATTGCCGGCTACCTGCGCCACCTCAAGGGTCTGGCTGAGGCCGAAGCCGGCCATGCCATCCACCGCGCGGTCTTGGGCCGGCCGGTGTTCTTCGTCGACGGCGATCCGGAGCGTGATGCCCAGGCCCAGGCCGCGTTGGAGGCCGCCGCCCGCCAGGTCGGCTTCGACGAGATCAGCTTCCAGTTCGAGCCGATTGCCGCCGCGCTGGACTTCGAGGCCACCACCGACCATGAGCAGCTGGTGCTGGTGGCCGACATCGGCGGCGGCACGTCTGACTTTTCGGTGGTCCGCGTCGGCCCGCAGCGTCGCACCCGGGTCGACCGCGCCGATGACATCCTGGCCAGCCACGGCGTTCATGTGGCCGGCACCGACTTCGACCGCCATGTCGAGCTCACCGCCATCCTGCCGCTGGCGGGCTTCAAGGCGCGTGGCCCGGCGCCGGCCGAGCGCGAAGTGCCGAGCAAGGTCTACTTCGATCTGGCCACCTGGCACCTGATCAATACGGTCTACACGCCGCAGCGGGTGGCCGAGCTGCGCCGGATGAAGACCTTCTATGCCGACGTGCGCCACCACAACCGATTGATGACGCTGATCGAAGAGCGGCTGGGCCATGCCCTGATGGCCGAGGCCGAAGCCGCCAAGATTGCCGTGGCCGAGGGACGGGACGCCGACATCTCGCTGGCCTTGCTGGAGCGCGGCCTGCGCGCCGAACTGGGCGAGGCTCAGGCCCTGCAGGCCATCGAGCCCGATCTGGAGCGCATCGTGCAAGCCGGTCTGGAGACCGTGCGCATGGCTGGTGTGGCGCCTGAGCGCATCGAGGCCGTCTACCTGACGGGTGGTTCCACTGGCCTTGCGCCACTGGCCCAGCGGATTGCCGCGCCATTCGCCCAGGCCCGCACCGTGCGTGGCGACCGCCTGGCCAGCGTGGCCCAGGGTCTGGGCCTGCATGCCCAGCGCGTCTTTGCGCGCTGAGGCCTTCCTGACCATCTGAGCGCCGCGAGGCGCGGCGGCTCAGCGCCTCGGGCCGCCCTTGGCAGTCGGCACCCGCGAACGCGCGCCTGCGCCCGCGGCGCGGCTGCCACCCGCCCCGGCGGGTCGGCGCGAAGCCGCATTGCGAGGTTTGGCACCGTTGCCCGATTGGGGCCGGGTCACATCGGCCAGCAGCAAGGTGCTGGTCACCAGTCCCTCCACCGCGTCGGCCAGGTCGCTGGGCGGCTCGATCAGCTCGATCATCTCCAGCAGATCGTCGGCGTCTTCCAGGTCTTCGGGATCGAAGGCGCGGTAGAGCACGGCCAGCGGCTCCAGCACCTCACGCGCATCGTTGCGCATCATCTGCGGGAAGAACTCCATGGCCGTGGCAAAGCCCGCCACCCAGGGCATCACCGTCTGCAGCGGGTCTTCATCGTCGTCCAGCTCAAACACCCAAGGATCGAACCACTGGCGGCCGTGGATGGCCCGGTTCAACTCGGAATGACGGCGCCGCACCAAGGTTTGCAGGGGCACGAGGTTCAGACCGGGGGGTGGGGCTTTGCCGTCGGCATCCACCACATGCTTGAACCATTGCGCCTCGGCCACGGGCGCCGGCTGCAGCAGCACGCCGCACAGATAGCCATCCAGCATCATCAGGTCCAGGGGCTCCAGCGGCGCAGGGATTGCGTCCAGCAGTTGCTCCAGGTTGGCCATCTCGGCATCGCTCAGGGGGTGTGGGGTATCGGCCATGGGTTGATTGTCCTCTTTTGGCAACACCCAAGGCAGGCAATGCCCGGGGAAGGCCTGTCCGGGCCGTGATTTCATGCAAAACCACTGTGACTTTGTGGACACCCCCCCCGAGTGGGGGATGCAGCCCGCCATGGCGCTGGCTACAGTCTTTACATGGGTTGACCAAAAGCCGCCGCAAGGCGCCTTCCAACCCGCCGTCCCAACGACGTCCTCCTGGAGGACTTGCAACGACCCGCCCGCAAGGCCGGGTCGTTTTTTTTAGCCCGGCTGAGCTTCAGCGTGGCGGTCGGTGCGGAACACGCGCACCAGTTGCGACAAACGCTCGGCCTGATCCTTCAGGCTCTCGGCCGCCGCCGCCGATTGTTCGACCAGCGCCGCGTTCTGCTGGGTCATCTGGTCCAGCTGGGTGACCGACATGCTGACGCTGTCCAGCCCGCTGCTCTGTTCGCTGCTGGTGGCGGTGATGTCGCTGATGATCGCCGACACCCGGGCCACGCTGGCCACGATCTCATCCATGGTGCCGCCAGCCGCCTGCACCAGCTGGGTGCCGGCTTCCACCCGCTCCACGCTGCTGCCGATCAGGCTCTTGATCTCGCGGGCCGCCTCGGCCGAACGGCTGGCCAGGTTGCGCACCTCGCCCGCCACCACCGCAAAACCGCGGCCCTGCTCGCCGGCGCGAGCCGCCTCCACGGCCGCGTTCAACGCCAGGATGTTGGTCTGGAAGGCGATGCCGTCGATCACGCCGATGATGTCGGCAATCCGGCGCGAGCTCTGGTTGATCTCCTGCATGGTGTTGACCACCTCGCTGACCGCCTGGCTGCCTCGGCGTGCCACCTGGGCGGCCGAGCCGGCCATTTCGTTGGCCTGGCGGGCCGATCCCGCGGACTGCTGCACCGTGCCGCTGAGTTCGCTCATGGCCGACGCCGCCTGTTGCAGGTTGCTGGCCGTCTGCTCGGTGCGGTGTGACAGGTCTTGATTGCCGCTGGCCACCTCGGTGCTGGCGGTGTGGATGGACTCGGCCGAGTCCCGGATGCCACCGACCAGTTCGCGCAGCTTGTTCTGCATCGTCGCCATGGCCTGCAGCAGGCGGCCGATCTCGTCCCCGCCTTGATTGTCGAGTCGACTGCTCAGGTCGCCCTCGGCGATCCGCTCGGCCACGCGCATGGCGCGGGCCATGGGCACGGTGATGCTTCGGGTGATGCGCCAGCCCATGGCGGCACCAAAGGCCAGGGCCAGGGCCAGCACGCCGGAAATCAGCAGGATGTCGTTGCGCTGGCCTTGCAGGGTGGCGGTGGCCAGGGCGAGGTTGGCCGCGTCGAGCTCGTCGATGTATTTCTTGACCGCCTGGCGCCAGGCCGTCTCGGCCGGTCGCACCCGCAGGGTCAGGGTCAGCGTGGCTTCCACGTTGGCGCCGGTCTCGCCCTCTTTGGCGGCCTGAACCATCAAGGGGCGAGCCACTTTGCCCGCGCTGGCGATGGCCTCGATCAGGGTCGCCTCGTCGGCCAGGCTGCTGGTCTGCTCAGCGAGCTGGGTGAGTTGCTTCTGCGCGGCTTCGGATCGTTCGGCAGCCGCCCGGAACAGCAGCATCTCGGCCTCGATTTCCTTCACATCGGTCAGCAGGGTGACCGAGCGGGCCTGGATCGCCAGGCTGCCGATGCTGTCGAGCAGGGCATTGGCCTGGCTGGCTTTGGCGTTGTTGACTTCGGCGATCTGCCGCACCCGTGCGCCCTGGGTTTGCAGCTCCAGCATGGCATAGCCGGCCACGCCTGCCATCATCAGCAGCAAGACCGCAAAGCCTGCGCCCAGGCGCGTGGCCAGGCTCTGGGTCGAGAGGGTGGTTCGAGTCATGGCAACTTCCCAGCGCATCGAGAGAATCGGAAGCTCGATTCTTGGCGTGCAGCGGGCCGCTTGTCCGCTGCATCAGGCCGGCAAAGGCCCGCCTGTTCGGGGCTTGGCGGCCGATGTCGCGCTCAGTGCAGGGCGTCGCGCAGCCAGGCGACCAGCGCATGCACGGCACGGGGCACTTGCGCACTGTGCGGCCGCACGGCCCAGATGCCGTCGCCAAATGCACCGACCGGCCGCCAGTCGGGCAGCACCTCGGTCAGCGTGCCCTGCGCCAGGGCGGTGCGGGCGCTGAAATCGGGCAGCAGGGCCACGCCCAGGCCAGCCAGGGCCGCCTCGCGCAGCATCTCGCTGTTGTTGGCCGACAGCGGGCCGTGCAGGGCCACGCTCAGCCGCGCGCCGGCGCCCGCCAGCGGCTCAAAGCTCCAGGCCGCGGCCTCGCCCGCGCGGGGGTAGAACAGGCAGTCGTGCAGGCTCAGCTCCGCCGGCACGGCGGGCGTGCCCCGGCGCGCCAGGTAGTCGGGGCTGGCCACCAGCAGGCTGCGGGTGTCGTGCAGCCGCCAGGCCACATGGGTGTCAGGTGGTGCGGTGGTGTGGCGGATCGCCAGGTCAAAGCCGTCCTGTGCCAGCGGCCGCAGCCGGTCGGACAGGTCCAGCTCCAGCTGGATTCGCGGGTGCGCGTGCAGAAAGCCCGGCAGCAGGGGCATCAGGCATTGCCGGGCATAGGCCACCGGCGCCGTCAGCCGCAGCAGACCGGCGGGCTCGCCAGCACGGTCCTTGGCGCTGCTGAAGGCATCGGCAATGGTGTTGAAGGCCGCGCGCGTGCTGTCGGCCAGTTGGCGGCCGGCATCGGTCAGCTGCACGCTGCGGGTGCTGCGGTGCACCAGCGGCAGGCCGGCGGCCTTCTCCAGCTCGGCAATCCGCAGGCTCATCGCCGCCTTGGAGATGCCCAGGCGCTGCGCGGCGGCGGTGAAGCTGCCCGCATCGGCCAGCACCGTGAGGGCATGCACGGGCGTCCAGAGGGCAGGGTTGTGGCGGTCTTGCGCAGTCATGGCTCTGATTGTTCATCAAACTGAACAATGAGTCTGGTTTTTGTCACTATGCAGCGCCAAGTCCGCTGCCTAGACTGCGTCACGTTCCCCAAGTTCTGAAAGCCCGCCATGACGCTGCCCTACGCCGACACCACCCCGCTCGCCCACTACATCGCCGGCCAGCGCACGGCCAGCACGGGCGAACGCCGCCAGGCGGTGTGGAACCCGGCCAGCGGCACCTCGGTGCGCGAGGTTCATCTGGGCAGCGCCGCCGACGTGGACAGCGCCGTGGCGGCTGCGCAAGCTGCTTTTCCGGCCTGGGCCGACACCCCGCCGATCCGTCGTGCCCGCATCCTCAATGCCTTTCTGGCCCTGCTGAACCAGCACAAGGACACGCTGGCCGCGATGATCACCGCCGAGCACGGCAAGGTGTTTACCGACGCCCAGGGCGAAGTCACCCGCGGCATCGAGATCGTCGAGTTCGCCTG